>DATCVD010000779.1:0-2603 GCA_036567125.1 Pyrinomonadaceae bacterium
GGCGGGGGCGCTCGCGGGCGCGCGGGTCGCGGCTTCGTAACGGAAAACGGCGCGGCCGCGCCGCGCGTGCTCAGGGAACGGAACGAACGAAGGGAAACGTAATGTTCGATTATTTGATCGTCGGGGCCGGGTTCGCCGGCAGCGTCCTCGCCGAGCGGCTCGCCGCCGGCTCCGGCAAACGGGTTCTCATCTGCGACCGGCGGCCGCACGTCGGCGGCAACGCCTACGACCATTACGACGACGCCGGGGTGCTCGTCCACAAGTACGGGCCGCACATCTTCCACACCAACTCGCGCGAGGTCTTCGAGTACCTGTCGCGCTTCACCGAGTGGAGGAGCTACGAGCACCGCGTGCTGGCGTCAGTTGACGGCCAGCTCGTCCCGATCCCGATCAACCTCGACACGATCAACAAGCTCTACGGCCTCTCGCTCACCTCCTTCGAGGTCGCTGACTTCTTCAAGAAGGTCGCCGAGCCGCGCGACGAGGTGCGAACCAGCGAAGACGTGGTCGTCGGCGCGGTCGGCCGCGAGCTGTACGAAAAGTTCTTCCGCAACTACACGCGCAAGCAGTGGGGACTCGATCCGTCCGAGCTGGACGCCTCCGTCACCGCGCGCGTGCCGACGCGCACGAACCGCGACGGCCGCTACTTCACCGACACCTATCAGGCGATGCCGCTGCACGGCTACACGCGCATGTTCGAGCGGATGCTTAGTCACCCGAACATCAAGATCATGCTCAACACGGACTACCGCGAGATCGAGCGCGTGATCCCCTTCCGCGAGATGATCTACACGGGGCCGGTCGACTCCTTCTTCGACTACCGCTTCGGCAAGCTGCCGTACCGCTCGCTCGAATTCAAGCACGAGACGCACGCGCAGAAGACGTTCCAGCCCGCGCCCGTCGTCAACTACCCGAACGAGCAGTTGTACACGCGCGTCACCGAGTTCAAGTACCTGACGGGGCAGGAGCACGAGAAGACGAGCGTCGTGTACGAGTTCCCGCAGGCCGAGGGCGACCCGTACTACCCCGTGCCGCGCAAGGAGAACGCGGAGCTGTACGCGAAGTACAAACAGCTGGCCGACGAGACGCCCGGCGTCCACTTCGTCGGGCGGCTGGCGACCTACAAGTACTACAACATGGATCAGATCGTCGCGCAGGCGCTCACCGTCTATACGAAGCTCGTCGGCGCGGCCAAACGCTCCGAAGCCGCCGCGCTCACTACGCACGCCCCGCGCCAGCACGACGGCAACGGTAACGGCAACGGCTACCGCCGCGAGCACACCGGGGAGTTGGCCGCCGCGGGCCGCTAGCCTCACGCGCCGGCTCGCCGCCGGCGCGGGGCGCGCAGTTTGAAACCTATGTCCGCGGAGTTTGCCGACAACCGCCCGCCCGAACTCTGGGGCGGCGTCGAATGCACGGTCAACCGCGTCGGCCGTCGCTTCTTCGATCAGCTCGAACGCGGCGGCCACGCGCGCCGCGCGTCCGATCTCGATCTGTTCGCCGCGCTGGGGGTGCGGGCGCTCCGCTACCCCGTCTTGTGGGAGCGCACCGCGCCCGCGGGCCTTCGGTCGGCCGACTGGTCTTGGGCCGACGCGCGTCTCGCGCGCCTGCGCGAGTTGAACGTCCGCCCCGTCGTCGGCCTGCTTCACCACGGCAGCGGCCCGGCGCACACGAGCCTCGTCGATCCCGCCTTCCCGGAAAAGCTCGCGGCCTACGCGCGCGCGGTCGCGGAGCGTTACCCGTGGGTCGAAGACTACACGCCGGTCAACGAGCCGCTCACCACCGCGCGCTTCAGCGGACTCTACGGCCACTGGTTCCCGCACGGCCGCGACGACCGGACTTTCCTGCGCGCGCTCGTCAACCAGTGCCGCGCCGTCGCGCTGTCGATGCGCGCCGTCCGCGGCGTGAACCCGCGCGCGCGCCTCGTCCAGACCGAAGACCTCGGCAAGACGCACAGCACGCGCGCGCTGCGCTACCAAGCCGACTTCGAGAACGAGCGGCGCTGGCTGAGCCTCGACCTGCTCGCGGGCCGCGTCACGCGCGAGCACCCGCTGTGGCACTACGTCTGCGGCTCCGGCGTCGCGGAAGAAGAGCTTGAGTGGTTCGCCGAAAACCCCTGCCCGCCGGACGTTCTCGGCATCAACCACTACATCACGAGCGAGCGCTTCTTGGACGAACGTCTGGCGCGCTACCCCGAACGCACGCACGGCGGCAACGGCCGCCATCTTTACGCCGACGTGGAAGCGGTGCGCGTCCTCTCCGAGGGCGTCGCCGGGCCGCGCGCTCTGCTCGCCGAAGCGTGGGCGCGTTACGCGCTGCCGCTCGCGGTCACGGAGGCCCACTTGGGCTGCACGCGCGAGGAGCAGTTGCGCTGGCTCGTCGAGATTTGGGACGCGGCGCAGTCTTTGCGGCGCGAGGGCGTCGAGGTGCGTGCCGTCACCGCTTGGTCGCTGCTCGGCGCGTACGACTGGGACAGCCTGCTCACGCGCGAGCAAGGGCACTACGAGCCGGGCGTCTTCGATCTGCGCGGCGGTGAGCCGCGGCCGACCGCGCTCGCGCGTCTGCTGCGCGAGCTGGCCGACGGGCGCGAGCCGTCGCACCCC
>DATCVD010000780.1:0-3874 GCA_036567125.1 Pyrinomonadaceae bacterium
GCGCCGCGCGGCCGAGCGCACGCCGCGCGAGGTGAGCGCGAGCAGCCCCACGCCCGTCCAGAAGATCATCCCGGCCTTGCGCACGAGGCCGAGCGTGACGCCCGTCGCCGCGGCGAAGCCGAGCGTGCGCAGGATCAGCTCCGTCCCGCCTTCGTAAACTCCGACGGTGCCGGGCACGAAGGAGAACATGAAGTTGATCACTTTCGTGAGCGACTCGATGATGAACGGCGCGCTCGCCGCGGGCCGCAGGCCGAGCATCCGCAGCGTCAGGTAGACTTCGAGCACGCTCGAAACGTGCGCCAGCAGATCGAGGCCGACGATGATGAAGAAGGCGCGGCGGCGCGTCTGGTAGAAGTCGTAGACGTTCGACTCGACGCGGTGGATGTCCTCGTCGCGCCTGCGCAAAAACCGCGGCTCCCAGCCGCGCCGCGAGAGCGTTTCGAGCAGCCACGAGACCGGCTTGACGCGCCGCGAGACGGCGAGCGCGACGAGCGTGAGCGCCGCGAGGGCGCAGAAGGCGATGAAGATCAGCGGGTAGCGCGCGGCGTCGGGCAGGTCGTAGGCGGACATCATCACGACCGCGCCGCTCAGGATGAAGAGGACGACCGAGACGTTGTAGAGCAGGTTGTCGACGACGAGCGCCTGCACGCCGGTTTCGAGCGGCACGCGCTTCTTGAGCAAGGCCGCCTTCGTCGCCTCGCCGAGCAGCGGGCCGGTGAAGGTGAGGAACGTGACGGCCTCGCCGCCGAGCCGCGTGGCGAACGCCTGCATGACCGTGAAGCGGCGGTGCTCGCGCGGGACGGCCGTCCGCATCGAGAGGGCGCGCAGCAGGTGGCGCAGGCCGCTCACGCCGATGAGCAGGAAGAGCCCCCAGCCGATCTGCGCGAGCGCGTCGAAGACGGGTTGGAGGCCGACGCGGTTGAGGACGTAGGCGAGCAGTCCGAGGCCGAGCAGGAACGCGACGGCTTGCAGGCCGAAGAGCGAGCGGCGGCGGCCGCGCCCCTCGCGCTCCCCGCCGGCGGCCGCGTCGAGTTCGACCGCGCCGGGCATCGCCGCGCTCTCTTTCAGTCCTTCACCTGCCGAACTCAAGGCTCGTCCTCCGTCCTCGTCGTGTGGGAGGAGTCGACGGCGACCGCGGGGGAAGGCTTGTCGGCGCGAAACAACTCGCGGATGACGCGGCCGGGGAACTGCGGCGCGGGCGGCGCGGCGAAGTCTGCGGCCTGCGTGCTTTCGGGGAGGGGGAGACGGCCGGTCAAGGTTAATACAGTCGGGACGAAACTCAAACTGTCGTAGGGCTCTTCGACGGCGAGTCCGCGCGGTATTCCGGTCGCGTCGCCGCCCGCGAACATCAGGGCGGAGTGGGTCGAGACGCGGAAGAACGAGCCGTGGTTGCCGCCGGGGTTGAAGCCGCGCACGTCGAAGTTCCAGTGATCGGAGGCCAGCAGCAGCATGTCGGTCTCGACGAGCGCGCGCTGCCGGCGGCGCAGGCGGCGGAGCAGTCTCTCGTCTTCGGTCAGGCCCGGCACGTCCCCGTCGGTCGCGGGCGTGAGGTGGCGCGCGAACTGCTCCTGCAAGCCGACGACGGCGTTCGAGTACCGGGTCAGGTGCGTCGCGCGCAGCCACTCCACGTCGGTGCGCCAGCCCGACAGCCACTCGGCGCGCGAAGCGTTCGCCGGGGGTTGGAGATTTTTGTCCTCCCAGATTTCGAGCGGCAGCCCCTCCTGCCACGCGGCGCGGCGGTAGCGGACGACGCCGTCGGCCCCCTGCGCCAGATCGGCGACGGGGAGGTAGCGGATGAGGAGGCGTCCGCCGCGCGCGCGGCGCGAAAGGATCAGCGCCTGCTTGTCGGGGCCGCGGTAGAGCCAGACGGCCTCGTCGGCCCGCAGGTCTCCGTCCTCCGACACGGGGAGCGATTCGGCCGGCACGCGCACGGCGACGAAATCGACGGGCCGGTTGCCGACCGGCGGCTGCACGTTGTTGCGCACCGTCGTCCCGCGCAACAGTTCGAGGTAGTTGACGCGGCGGAAGCTGCGCCGCGTGTCGAGCGAGCCGTCCGGGGCGAGGACGAGTCCGCCGTCGGCCGGGCCGGCGACGTACGACTGAAGCTCCGCAATCGTGTTCGACTCGCCCATCGAGCCGCGGGCGATGAGATCGGGGATGCGCAGGCGCGACGCGTCGAACGACTCGCGCCGGAGCGCGAGCAGGTTCGAGAGCGTGCGCGCGTACTCGGCGTACTTGCGAACGTCGGTCTCCCAAGAGTCGATCTGCGCGAACAGCCGGCGCGCGGCCTGATCGCGGCCGGCGTCCGCGTCGGCCTTCGTCCACTTCTTCGGCATCGCGGCGTAAACCGCGCGCTGCTTCTCGATCATGCGTTGCAGGGCCGGCAGCTCTTCGCCCAGCTCGGCGACGAGGCGCGACCAGTCGGCGCGGCGCGCGTCGAGCGTGCGGAAGAACGCCTCGGTCGCGGCGCGGCGCAGGGGCGGCGGGAGTTTTTCGTCCTGAAGCTGCCGGAGGAGGACGTGGAGCGTGTTGAGATCGCTGTCGCGGACGTGGACGGCGCAGCGCTCGTTGCCGTCGAAATCGACGAGCGCGGTCGGGTAGTCGGTGCTCTGCCCCTTGAGGTACAGGCTCTCCTCGGTGGTCGTGTAGATGAGCGGCACGAGCGGGTAGAAACTTTTGACCGCGTAGTCGCTCAGCAGCCGCCGCTTGGTGACGACGTGGTGGCCGCCGCCGGCCGCGCTGCCCAGCAGCTTGACGACGTTGAAGCCCTGACTGTAAACGCGCTCGTCCGTGTTCGTGCCGTGATCGGAGACGAGGACGAGCGCGGTCTCGGCGGCCAGCGGGCTTTTTTGGATGGCCGTCCAGACGCGGCCGACGGTCGCGTCCAGCTCGCGCAGCGCCGCGAGGTGCGTCGCGCGGTCGCGGTTGTGGTGCGCGGCGTGATCGAAGTCGGTCGTGTAGAAGTCGAGGTAGCGGACGCGCGGGTCGGCGAGCTTCGCGATCAGCTCGCGCTCAAGCTGCTCCATCAGGATCGCGCGCGAGTCGAACTCGGTCAGCCACTCGTCGAACAGCTCGCGCTTGGTCCGCGTCGTGACGCGGTTCTTGAGGCCGCGTTCGAGCGTCGTCCAGCGCGTGCCGCGCTGGTAGAGCTGGAAGCTGATGTGCCGCTCGTCGTAGGGGTAGGAGTCGTAGAGCAGCGGGACGCCGAGTTCGTCCAAGAGTTCCGCGCCGGGCATGTCGACGCGGACGCGCCCCAGATGGCCGAGCCAGAAGGGGATGAAGTTGAGGTAGTCGTAGGAGTGCAGGGTGAGGCGGTCGAACTCGACGTTGCCCTTGATCTGCAAGTGCTGGCCCGTGTCGAGCATCGACCACGAGGGGCCGGACAGGCTCATGCCGCGCACGTAGAAGTTCGTCGCGCGCGTGCCGCGTTCGTAGAAGACGTGGCGGAACCACGGCAGCACGCCGCGGCCGGTGCGCGGGTCGCGCTCGTCGACGAAGCGATCGACTTGGGCCTGCGACAGCCCGTCGACCTTCAGCACCACGAGCCGCTTGGCCTGCGCCCGCGCCGCGACGCAGGCGAGCAGGACGAGCGCGGCGCAGAGGAGCGGGCGCGCGCGGCTGTGTCTTCGCTCACTCATGTCCGCCGATGGTCGAGATGATCTGCGCGTCCTTCGGGGAGATGCGCTGCTCCTCGCGGGCGGCGCGGCGCAGGTAGTCGGCCGAGAGCGCGCGCCACTCGCCGCCCGCCTCGGCGTCGCGGTAGATGCGGACGAGCGAGTTCTTGGCCGTCTCGTTGTCGATGCGGTAGAGGCCGGCGAGGCAGAGCCGGCGCGCCTCCTCGTCGCGCGTCAGGGCGAAGACGCGCGCGACGGCC
>DATCVD010000781.1:0-6314 GCA_036567125.1 Pyrinomonadaceae bacterium
GGGGCGTGGCTGGCGCTGAACGCGGTGTCGTCGGCCGCGGTCGGCCCCGTCGGTTGCAGCCCGCGCGTGTCGATGGTGTAGATGACGACGGAGGCGCGCGTCGCGCGGTCGACGAGTTGGCGCAGCGCCGAGAGCACGCGCTCGTTGCGATCCTGCGTGTCGGAGTTCTGGTTGAAGATCGAGATGCCGTCGGAGAAGAGGATGACGGCCTTGCGGCCGGGCAACTCGTTGAGGCCGCGGACGACGAAGTTGAGAGCGCCGAGCGTGCCGACCGTGACCATCGTGTCGCGGAACTCGCTGAGGTTCTCCGACTGCCGCTTGTCGGCGGGCATGGCAAGCTCCAGCGCGCCGCTCGATTCCTCCCGCCGGCCCGAGCGCACGTCCATC
Source organism: Pyrinomonadaceae bacterium (assembly GCA_036567125.1). Classification (GTDB taxonomy): domain Bacteria; phylum Acidobacteriota; class Blastocatellia; order Pyrinomonadales; family Pyrinomonadaceae; genus JAIVGV01. The sequence goes on from DATCVD010000781.1 coordinate 388, forward strand.
GTCGGCTCGATCTCCTGCGTCTCCAACCTCTCCAGCGTGCTGGCGGCCGTGAACGCGCCGACGCGCGTCGTGCGCGCGAGCGCGCGGACGCGCTCGATGGCGGCGTGGAGCTGCTGGCGGTCGCTCGTGAACTGTTGCAGCGCGCCGATGCCCGCGCTCGTGCGGATGATGGCGACGAGGTCGCCGGGCTGCAACTGCTCGTCCACGTACTTCTTGAGCGCGCGCCGGGCCGCTTGGATGCCCTCGGACGACATGCGCAGATCGTCGACGACGAGCGCGACGGCGCGGCGCACCTGCTCGGGCCGCAGCCGCGCTGGCGGGACGGGCGGCTGCTTCACTCCTTCGCGCGAGCCGGGCGTCGGCTTGGCGGCCGGGGCGTCCGCCGCGATGTCGGCCGCGGGCGCTCCGGCCGAGATGTACGAGAAGTTGGTGATCTTCTGCGGCCGGCCGTTCTCCTCCACCTCGAAGTCGTCGGCCGTCAGGCCCGTCACCTGCTTGCCGTCCTTGTCGGTGACGACCGCGTCCACCTGCACGAGGTTGGTCGTGATCCGCACGACCTCGTCGTCGCCCCCCTCCGCCTCCGGCGCGGGAGCGACAAGGGGGGTCGCTGCCGGCGTGGGCGAGGGCGCGGCCGGTTGTTGCGCGGGCGGCTGCTGCGGCGGCTGCTGCGGCTGCTGCTGTTGACCCGCGGCGTTGGCGAGCAGCGCGGAGGTGAGTGCGAGCGAGGTGATGATTGCTTTCAAGTTCGGACGATCCTTTCACGAACGAACAGGGCAGCTCGGGCGAGCGGGGCGTGCGAGGCGTCGCGCGTGGCCCACGTCGCACACGGCGGCGGCGTTGCAAAGTTCCGGCGTCGTCGCAACCTCCTTCCGCCCGCGCGGCGGATAGGGGGCGACGGAAATCGTCATCTTCAACTCGCGGCGCTTCGCGTCTCGAAGGCCATCCCGGCGGGCGCGCAATTATAGCTCCCGTATCGCGCTCGTAAGCAAGCCCAATCGTGCGACGCCGCGTTCAACTCAGAACGCTCGCGGCGAGCGGCGTCGGGTGCGCGCGGGCGCGAGCGCCTGCTTCGACGCCGCGTCGCCGGCCACGCCGTTCAAAATTCGGGAGGGGGATTCAGAATTTTAGATGAGAATCCAAAAAAATGAATTCACCCGACGGGCGGCTTCGCGGTTTGGCGTGAATTACTGACTGCCGGAATCGCCCGACCTCACCAGCCGCCCGGCACAATGCTTGCTTCAATCCGACGCGCATTCTCATGCCTGTACTACCCGCGCCACGCGCGGTCGTCCCGACGGGTTCTTCTTTCCTAACTAGAACGCAGTCTTAAAGTGGATTCCGCCCGGTCAAACGGCTCACGCCGCGGGCATCCGTCAGCACGGCCTCCCCGGCCGCGCCACTTTCCGACAAGTGGAAGGCGTCAGCCTTCCCAACCCCGAAGGAGAACCCACCATGAAACAGGCTTTTCGGAGGCCGACAACAGCTACGGCTTTAGCTGTGTTCGCGTTTTTAGTCTGCGGGCTTCTGCCGCCAGCCCCCACACGCGCCCAGACCATTCACGGAACCATCACAGGTCAAGTAGTCGACGAGGCCGGCGCGGCGGTCGCCGGGGCGACCGTGACGGTGAAGAGCCCTTCGACCGGCACGACCCGCACCGCGCAGACCAACGAGGAGGGCCTGTACCGCATCTCGGGCCTGCCCATCGGCGTTTACTCCGTCAGGGTGGAGACGACGAACTTCGCCCCGGCCGTCGTGCAGGAACTGAGCGTCAGCACGGCCGTCGATTCGAAGGCCGACTTCACGCTCAGGCCCGGCGGCGTGCAGGAGACGGTGGCCGTCACCTCGGCCGGCGAGCTGCTCGAAACGCAGCAGAGCCAAGTCAGCAAGACCGTGGACGAGACGCGAATCCTTGAGCTGCCCGGCCGCAACTCCCTGAACGGCCTCGCCCTGCTCAACCCCGGCGTGCTGCCCAACACGAACGCCCGCCCCGGCTCCGGCTTCGCCGTCAACGGCAACCGCACCCGCTCGAACAACTTCACTATCGACGGCGCGAACAACAACGATCAGTCGCTCTCCATCCCGCGCCAGAATCTGCCGTCCGAGGCGCTCCAAGAGTTCCAGATCATCACCAACACCTTCTCGGCCGAGTTCGGCCGCAACGCCGGCTCCTACGTCAACCAGATCACCCGTTCGGGGACGAACGAGTTCCACGGCGCGGCCCACTACACTTGGAGCGGCAACGGCTACAACGCGCTGACCACCACGCAGGAGCGTAACTTCCGCGCCGCCCGCGCCGCAGGCTCCTCGGAGTATCAGGCGTTGCGCGCCGCCCGCGCCGTCGAAGTCGATCACACGTACGGCGCCACCCTCGGCGGGCCGATCAAGCGTGATCACACCTTCTTCTTCTTGAGCTACGACGCGAACAACTTCCGCACCACGGCCGGCGCGCAGCGCATCGCGCTCTCGCCCCAAGCCGCCGCCAACCTGCGCGCCAACGCCGGGCTGTTCGCGCCCGGCGCGGTGGACTTCATCCTCAACACCTACCCCATCGCCAACGTGCCCGCCGACCGCGGCACGCTGACGGTGCGCAACCCGGCCAACAACGCCGTCGTCACGACCCTGCCCTTGCAGACCTTCAACCGCGGCCTGACCGAGCCGCTGCGCTTCGGCACGAACTTCAAGCGGTTCCTGCCGAAGATCACCACCCGGCTCAACGAGAAGGATCAGCTCTCGTTCCGCTACCTGATCGACAGCTCGGAGAACCCCGGCTCGCCGGCCAGCATCCCCGGACAGGAGATCGGGTCGAACTCGAAGAACCAGTCGTTCACCATCAACGACGTGTACACGCTCACGCCGACCGTGATCAACGAGTTCCGCGCCACCTACAGCCGCCGCGAGATCGACTTCCCCGAAAACCTCGGCTTCTCCTTCACGGTCTCCGGGACGGGGACGTTCGACATCGGCAACGCCAACTTCCCGCAGTTCCGCACCGACAACGTCTACGAGCTGACCGACAACGTCTCGTACGTCACGGGCAACCACGCGCTCAAGTTCGGCTACAACATGCTGCTCTACCACCTGAACAGCTTCTTCGCGCCGAACCTGCGCGGGACGGTCATCTACCCGAGCATCGGCGAGTTTCTCTTCGATCAGAACGCGACCATCGCGCGCTACGCCGGGACGGGCAGCGTGGACGCGCGCACCTACGAGCACAGCTTCTTCGTGCAGGACGACTGGCGCGTCAACCCCGATCTCACCCTCAACCTCGGCCTGCGCTACGAGTACGTCACCACGCCCTTCGGGTTCTTCTCGAACGCCACCCCCGACGTGAACAACTTCGGCCCGCGCGTCGGCTTCGCCTACAACCCGAAGAACATCGCCGACGGCCGCTTCGTGCTCCGCGCCGGCTTCGGCATCTCTTACGATCAGGTCTTCCAGAACGTCCTGCTCAACAACTCGCGCAACTTCCCGCGCGGCGTCACCATCGCGCTCGCCAGCATCAACGGCCAGCGCCCCTATCTGGGCCTGCCGACGCCGCCCAGCCCCGACGATTTCGTCCGCCTCGGCGGCAACCCCGATCTCCTGCCGGCGCGCCTCTTCTCGCCCAACGAGCGGGTCAGGCAGCCGGAGTCGCGGCAGTGGACGGTCGGCGTCCAGTACCAGATTTCGCGCGACTTCGCCTTCAAGGCCGACTACATCGGCACGCAGGGCCGCAACCTGATCCGCGAGGTGGAGTCGAACGTCGGGTTCTGCGGGGCCTTGAGCCGGCAGAACACCCCCTGCACCGCGACGGGCGCGACGCTCAACCGCGAGCGCGCCAACCCGGCCCTCGGCTCGGTGCTCGTCTCGCAGGGGCAGGCCACGTCCATCTACCACTCGGGGCAGTTCACCGTCGAGCGGCGGCCGAGCGCCATCCGCATGTTCGAGATGGACTTCGGCACCATCCAGTTCAACGCCAACTACACCTACAGCTCGTTCATCTCCACGTCCGACGACATCCTCGGCGGGCAGAACAACCGGACGCTGCCGGCCGACCCGCGCAACCAAGAGCTCGACCGAGCGCGCTCCGGCTTCGACCAGCCGCACCGCTTCGTCGCCAGCTACGTGTTCATCGGGCCTGACCTGTTCAGGAACAACGCCTTCGCCAACCGCCTCCTCGGCGGGTGGGAAATCGCCGGCATTACCACCTCGGCCTCCGGCGTCCCGTACTCGATCCTGACCGCCACCAACCCGCTCGGCATCCTGCCGGGCCAGATCAACACGGTCGAACTCTCGCAGCGCCCCGGCTTCAACCCGAACGGCGCGCCGGGCACCGTCACGACGGCCAACGCGCAGGGCGTGCCGGTCGACCCGAACGCGCGCTACATCGTCTACCCGACGGGTTCGGGTTTCGCCCCGACGCTCGGCGCGAACACCGAGCGCACGGGCACGACCAACAACACCGACCTCGCCCTCGTGAAGAACGTCCGCGCGTTCGGCGAGAACGACCGGTTGCAGCTGCGCGTCGAGGTGTTCAATGTGTTCAACCACAGGAACTTCACGACGATCCCGGCCCGCACCGTCAGCGCCTCGACCAACCTCACGACGTTCCTTAATCTGGGCCAGACCAACGTCGCCGGCCGCACCTTCACGTTCGGCGCGCGCTACCTCTTCTAACCCGGTGCGCCGGCGGCGGGGGGGCGCTCCCGCCCGCCCTCCGCCGGCGATTCGGCCGCCGAGTAAAACTGACGCCCGCCGGTCGCTTCAAACGAAGTCGGCCGGCGGGCGTCAGTTCCGCCGGGGCGCGGAGGGCACGCGGCGCGAGCGTTGCCGCGCCGCAGATGTCTTCGCACCGGTGTGTTAGAATCCACCCGGCCGGCCGCGCTCCCGCGCCGGCCGCCCCAACGCAAACTCTATGAGCAGTCCGGCTCCCGCGTTCGAACAGCTCGCGCTCTCGCCGCTCGGCGCGGGCGATCTGATCGACCGCACCATCCGCCTCTACCGCCGCCACTTCACGACGCTCATCCGCGCCGCCGCGCCGCCCGTCGTCATCGCGGCCGCCGGCTCCGTCCTCTGGACGGTCGCGCGCCGCGAAGGCCCGCTCGCGGAGTCGACCGGCGCGCTCACCCTCTTCATCCTGATGGGGATCGCCGGGGCACTCCTGATCATCTTCGGCAACTTCTGCTTCCTGCTCGTGATGGGCGGCGCGTCGCGCAACCTCGTGCTCCACCTGCTGCGGGGCGAGCCGGTCTCGGCCGCGGCGATCTACCGCAACGTGCGCGCGCGCTTCTGGGGGCTGGTCGGCTCGCTGCTGCTGATCCTCATGCTGGCCGGCGTGATCATCTTCCCGATCCTGTTCATCTGGCTGATGGTGATCGGCATCGTGATCACGGCCATCGTCTCCGTGTCGGGCGACAGCGTGTTCGGCGTCGTCCTCGCCGTCGTGGTCTCGCTGGCGGCCACGCTCGGCTCGCTCTTCCTGTTCTTCCTCGTGATGGGGCGCGTGGCCTACGTGCCGCAGGTGATGCTGGTCGAGGGGCGCGGCGTCTTCGACTCCCTGAGCCGCAGCATCTCGCTCGCGCGCGGGAACGTCCGGCGGCTGACGGCGATGTTCCTGTTCACGACCTTCGCCACCTACTCGGTCTTGATGCTGCTCGTCATCCCGCTGGGCTGGCTCGGCTACCTGCAAGGCATCAACCCGCTCACGTTCGACGAGGCCAACCTGCCGCTCTGGTACTCGCTCGCGCAGCAGGTCGTCACGCAGGCGGCCTCGATCCTGCTCGCGCCCGTCTGGATGCTCGGACTCTCGCTGCTCTACGTCGACGAGCGCGTGCGCCACGAGGGCTACGACATCGAGCTGATGGCCGCGCAGCGGCTCGGCGAGATGCCCGAACTGCCCGGCGGCGGCGAGGCCCCGCTCGCGCCCGCCGTCCACACGGGCAAGCGCC
>DATCVD010000782.1:0-9157 GCA_036567125.1 Pyrinomonadaceae bacterium
GCAGCGAGTCCATGTCCTGCGCGTGATTGGCGACGCGGGCGGGGCCGTTCATCTCGACACCGTTTAACCGAAGGAGAAGAGACCCATGTTGCGCTCACGCACTCGCAGCACCGCGCTCGCCGCGCTCGCGCTGACCTTGGCGCTCGCCACGCTTCTGACCCCGGCCCCGCAGTCGAACGCGGCCGACCACGGCGACTCGCCCTACGCCAGCTCCGATCAGGCCATCGACGGCGCCGACCTCTACGCCTTCCTTGACCCGAACGACAACACGCGCGTCATACTCGCGCTCACCTCGCGCGGCTTCATCGCCGCGGGCGAGAACCTGAACTTCGGCCAGTTCGACCCGGCCGTCCGCTACCGCTTCGAGATCGAGACGACCGGCGACCCGCGCCCCGACCGCTTCATCGACGTCACCTTCTCGCGCCGCACCAGCTCCACCTCCCCGCAGACGGCGACCATCACGCTCATGGACGGCACGACCCACACGGCGAGCACGACGCCGCCGTCGGTCTGCATCGCCGGCAACGCCGGCTGCCCGCCCGCGCCCGTCGTCACCGATCTGGGCACGACCGGCGTCCGCTTCTTCGCGGGGATGCGCGACGACACGTTCAACTTCGACATCCCGGCCTTCAACCTCTTCGTCAACTGCGCGCTCAACACCCCGTCCGCCGGGCAGGTGTGCCCGAACCCCGTCACGAACGCCTTCCAGCGCGGCCGCGACTCCTTCGCCGGCTACAGCGTGATGAACATCGCGTTCAGCATCCCGAAGGCGGCCTTCGGCACCCCGGCCGGCGGCGTCGCCGGCTTCAACGGCGTGCTCCAGCGCCGCTCCCCGCAGATCTTCCCCGGCTCGCCCGATCAGGTCGCCGCCGGGCGCAACTACTCGGCCGTCGGCTTCGGCCGCTGGGTGACGCTCGACCGCGTCGGCAACCCCGGCCTCAACGCCGTGGTCATGCCGTTCGCCCGCAAGGAGGAGTACAACGCCGCCACGCCCGCCGACGACGCGAGCGGCCGCTTCGCCGCCGACATCGTCGCCGTGCTCACGGCGCTCGGCGCGAACCAGACCAACATCAACATCCTCGCCGGCGTCTACGTCGCCAACGGCGACATCCTGCGGCTCAACCTGAACACGGCGAACACCTCGCTCGGCTTCGGCGAGCAGATCTACTCGACCGCCAACTACGCCGGCTTCCCGAACGGCCGCCGCCCCCACGACGACGTGGTGGACACGTTCCTGTTCCTCGTCGCCAACCAGCCGCAGGGCGGCTTCAGCGACAACGCCAACACCAACGACGTGCCGGCGAACAACGCGTTCCCGTTCTTCCCCGCGCCGCACCAGCCGCGGCCCGCGAGCGCCGGGGCGGAAGATCAGACCCGCAACTAGAGGGGGCCGAGACCCCGTGCCACAAGCGACACCCGGAGATTAGGAGCGCAAGCCATGAGACAGACGACAAGACGCACGACGCACTTGTTCGCACTGGCGCTGGCGCTGGCGGTGTTCGCGGGCGGTCTCGTGCCGCCCGGTCGATCACAGCAGAAGAGCCAGAGAGCTACCAGTCAGCAGTCACCGAAGCGTGACGGCGGCGCGGACGCGAGCGTCGTCCCGCCCGAACCGCTCGGCAAGATCGCCTTCGCCAGCGACCGCGCCGGCAACTTCGACATCTACGTGATGAACCCCGACGGCACGGGCCTCGTCCGCTTAACGGACGACCCGGCCGAGGACACGCACCCGACGTGGTCGCCCGACGGCCGCCAGATCGCCTTCGTCAGCACCCGCGACGGCAACAAGGAGATTTACGTCGTCAGCGCCGAGGGCGGCGCGCCGACGCGCCTGACCACGAACGCGGCCGAGGACTTCTCGCCCGCGTGGTCGCTCTCCGTCGCCGCGCCGCGCATCCTCTTCGTCACCAGCCGCGACGGCAACGACGAAGTTTACGCGATGAACACGGACGGCACGGGCCAGACCAACCTCACGAACAACCTCGCGGACGAGAACGACCCGCAGTGGTTGCTCACGCCCGCCGGCAACCAGTTCACCTACGCCTCGAACCGCGACGGCGACAAGTTCGAAATCTACCGCCAGAACGTCAACGGCACGCAGCTGCAACGCCTGACCAACAACTCCTTCAACGACGTGCACCCGGCGTGGCCGGCCGGCCGGTTCTTCTTCCAGTCGGACAGGGACGGCAACGACGAGATTTACCTGACCAACGCCGACGGCACGAACCCCATCCGCGTCACCGACAACGCGGCCTTCGACCTCGACCCGACCGTCTCGTCCGACGGCTCGCGCTTGGTCTGGGTCAGCAACCGCGACGGGGCCGCCAACCTCGACATCTACGCGGCCAACTCGAACGGCAGCGTCGTCACGCGCCTGACCAACGACCCGGCCAGCGACATCGACCCGGCCGTCCAGCCGTTCCCGCAGGCCGCCGCGCTCGGCACGTTCCAGCTCGGCGCGGCCGCGTTCACCGTCAACGAGGGCACGCGCACGCTCGACATCACCGTGACGCGCACGGGCGGCACGGGCGCGGCCTCGGTCGAAATCTCGACCGTCGCCGGCACGGCCTCCGACCGCACCGACTTCTCGGCCATCTCGCGCCGGATCAACTTCGGCGCGGGCGAGACGTCGCGGACCGTCCGCCTCTCCGTCCTCGACGATTTCCGGGTCGAAGGCGACGAGACGCTGACCGTCACGCTGAGCGATCCGTTCAACTCGACGCTCGGCGCGCCGTCCTCCGCCACCGTCACCATCACCGACAACGACAGCTCCGCCAACCAGCAGGTCAACCCGATCGACGACACGGCCTTCTTCGTCCGCCAGCACTACCTCGACTTCCTCGGGCGCGAGCCGGAGGCCGGCGAGCCGTGGTCGAACATCTTGAACACCTGCCCCAATCGGTTCAGCAACAGCCCGACCGGGCCGTCCTCCGGGTGCGACCGCGTGTTCGTCTCGTCGGCGTTCGTCCGCTCGCCGGAGTTCGCGCTGCGCGGCGCGTTCGTCGTCCGCGCCTACCTCGCGGCCTACGGGCGGCTGCCCACGTTCAACGAGTTCCTGCGCGACCTGATGGCCCTCGGCGGCAGTACCGACGCCGAGGCGCTCGCCAACCGCGCGCGCTTCCCCGACGACTTCACGCAGCGGCCGGAGTTCGGCGCGATCTACGACTCGCTCTCGAACGCAGCCTACGTGGATCGCCTGATCAGCAACACGGGCGCGGCCATCCCGGCCGCGACCCGCAACCAGCTCGTCGCTGATCTGGACTCGGGCGCGAAGACGCGCGCGCAGGCGTTCCGCGAGATCGTGGACAATCAGGCGTTCGTCAACGCCGCCTTCAACCGGGTCTTCGTGCTGATGCAGTACTTCGGCTACCTCAGGCGCGACCCCGAGATCACCGGCTTCAACGCGTGGCTCGCGTACCTGAACGCGAACCCCACCGACTTCCGCACGATGGTCTTCGGCTTCGTCAACTCGCAGGAGTACCGCAGCCGCTTCGGCCCTCCGTAAACCGCGACGGGCGGCGCGCGTCGGATTCCGACGCGCGCCGCCCGCCTTCAAACTTTCCACACGCCGGGGGCGCGGATCGAACTCACGATCCGCGCCCCCAGTTTTTTCAACGCGGAACGACGAGCTGAAGATCAACTGTTTTCAGTTCACCGTTCCGCGTTCATCGTTTCCTCATTCCCCTTCCCTCTCCGGCAGCGCGCGCTGTCGCCAGTCCGGCTCGTCAGCGGAGCGGCGGACGTAGATCGACGCGCCGCGCACGCTCTCGACGACGACGCGGTCGCCCGCTTCGAGCGGGTCTTCGCCCTCGGCCGGGTAGGCCGTCCACGTCGAGCCGAAGACCTTGACCGCGCCCTCCTGCAGCGCGCCCGCGCTCGAACTGACGACCGTCCCGACCTTGCCCGGCAGCGCGTCCACGCCGCTCTTGAGCGCGCCGCCCTCCTCCTCCGTGCGGACGAAGTAGCGCGAGAAGATCGTGCGCGAGGCGAGCGTCAGGGCCACCGAGACGACGCAGAAGACGAGGAACTGGACGGGCAGGCCGAGGCCGACTATTCCAGCGAGCGCCGCGGCCAGCGCGCCCACGCCGAACCAGAGCAGCACGAAGCCGGGCGTGAAAATCTCCGCGATGAGCAGCGCCAGCCCCAGCACGGCCCAGAGGATCCACAGAAGGTTTTGCATCGTCGCCCCGCGCGCCGCGCGGCCCGCGCCGCGCGCGCCGCCGTCAGCCCTTCATCATGTTCTTCAACACGAACCAGACGTTGGCCGGCCGCTCCGCCAGCCGCCGCATGAAGTACGGGTACCAGTGTTTCCCGTAAGGCACGTAGACGCGCATCCGGTAGCCGTCGCGCACGAGCTGCACCTGAAGGTCGCGGCGCACGCCGTAGAGCATCTGGAACTCGAACGCCTCCTTGCCGATCCCTGCGGCGTTGGCGTGGTTGACGGTCGCCTCGATCATCCGCTCGTCGTGCGTCGCGATGCCGTGGTAGACGCCGCTTGAGAGCAGCAGCTTCATCACGCGCACGTAGTTGTCGTCCACGTCCTTCTTGTCGGGGAACGCCACCTCGGGCGGCTCGTTGTACGCGCCCTTGCAGATGCGGATGCGGGCCGGGATTTTGACCAGCTCCTCGGCGTCCGCGTAGGTGCGCCGCAGGTACGACTGCAAGACGATGCCGACCGTGTCCAGATCGAACTCGGCGCGCAGCCGCTTGAAGGTGTCGATGGTCACCTGCGTGACCGACGACTGCTCCATGTCCACGCGGACGAAGTTGCCGCGCGCGGCCGCGTCGGCGACGACGGCGCGCGCGTTGCGGTAGGCCAACTCGGGATCGATCTCAAGGCCGAACTGCGTCAGCTTGATCGAGACGTTCGAGTTGATCCCCGTCTCGTCGATGCGCGCGAGGATCTGCCGGTACTCGCGCACCTCGCCCTCGGTCTCCGCCTCGCTCGCCACCGACTCGTTCAGGTGATCGAACGACGCCGACGCGCCCGTCGCGTTGATGGCGCGGATCGCCCCGACCGCCTCGTCGATGTCCTCGCCCGCGACGAACCGCGTCGTCAGCCGCTTGAACGGGCTGAACCGCGTCGCGAAGTCCTTCAACCCCTCCTGCCGCGACAGGAAGAGCAGCGTGTTCCGGGCAACATCCATAAGAACGTGAATCGTGAATCGTAAATCGTGAATCGATGAAGAGGCATGAATCGGGAGTCGTTAATAGAAGCAAGCTGTTCCGATCTATTCACGATTCAAGATTCACGATTCACGGCTTTTACCGATTCACGGCCTTTCCCCCGTGTGCTATGCTTGGCCCGCCTCACCGCAAGGGCCGCCGGATTTACCTCGTCGAACAACAACGCTCCACAAAGAGGAGACGGTCGAGACCGTAAGACGCCGTGCGCTGGAAACTGCTGGTCATCGCCTCGCTGCTCGCGGCACTCGTCGGCGCGTGCGTATTCTTCGTCGCCCTGCCCTCGCTGACGAGCGTGCCGATGAGGGAGACCCTCCTCGACATCCTGACCAGCCCCCTCAGCCCGCTTTTATATGCCGCCCCCCCGGCCGCGGCCGCCGCCGTCTTCGTCTACCGACACACGCCCCGCCGGCGCAAGCTACAGGCGGCGGTCACCGTGCTCCTCTCGCTGTGCCTAGCGTTCGCCCTCGTCCAAGTCGTCGGTTACTTCATCACAAGAGTTTGACGCGCCCCGCGCCCGCTTCACCTGTCAACCGTTGCGCCGGCCGAACTCAGGCCGATCTCGCGCTGCACGGGCCGGAGCGCGTCGATACAGAAGCGGACGTGCTCGTCGAGATCGACGCCAAGCTCCGAGACGCCCTGATGGATGTCGTCGCGGTTGACCGTGCGGGCGAACGCCTTGTCCTTGAGCTTCTTCCTGACCGACCTGACTTCCAAGCCGTCGAGGCTCTTGTCCGGCCTGACGAGCGCGCAGGCGACGAGGAAGCCGCACAGCTCGTCCGTCGCAAACAGCGCGCGCGCCATCCGCGTGTCGCGCGGGACTTTGGTGTAGGTCGCGTGGCCGAGGATGGCGCGGATGATGTGGTCGGGGTAGCCGCGGCCGCAGAGTATGTTCGCGCCCTTGAAGGGGTGCTCGTCCGGGCCGGGGAACATCTCGTAGTCGAAGTCGTGGAGCAGGCCGGCGAGCGCCCAGTCTTCCGGGTCGTCTCCGGGGCCGCCGTAGCGCGCGTGGGCGGCGCGCATGGCCGCCTCGACGGCGACGGCGTGGCGGCGCAGGCTGTCGCCCTTCGTGTACTCGCAGAGCAGGTTCCAGGCGTCTTCGCGGCTGGGCGTCCCCATTCCCTCGATCCTCGACTTCGGTCTCGCGTTAAAGGTTGGCCGGCACGCGCAGTTTCGCACGGACGCCGTCCGGCTTTCAACCGCGCGCCGCTTTTCGCCCCGCTTGCCGGCCCGCGCGCGGGTCAACTAGAATGGCGCGTGCTCCTCTCGCGTGCGGCGCGCCGCAACGCGCCGACCCGGTTGACACACCCGCTGCACGCCGCGTGAAGTACCTACTGCTCGTCGCGCTCACGGCCTACGTGATCGCGGCCATCCACGCCGTCCTCGCCTTCGTCAGCAAGCGCAAGGCGGTCGACCGCACGGCCGTCTTCTCGCTCGCCGCCGGCTTCGCCGCGCACACGCTGGCGCTCGCCTCCGACTGGTGGCGGGAGGGCCACTACCCGCTCTTCGGGCTGCGCGAGACCCTGTCGTTCCTCGCGTGGACGCTCGTCGTCGCCTACGGGCTGGCCTCTTTGCGCTACCGCGTGCTCGCGCTCGGCGTCCTGACGATGCCGCTCGTCTCCTTCCTGACGACGGCCGCGCTCCTCGTGCGCGGCGGCGCTGCCGAGAAGGGTGGCGCGGGCGTGACCGAGGGCGTCGCCGCGTGGCTGTTCCCCGTCCACACGACGCTCCTCATCTTCGCCTACGCGGCCTTCTTCGTCGTCTTCGCGGCCAGCGTGATGTACCTGTGGCAGGAGCGCGAGCTGAAACTGAAGACCTTCAGCTCCTTCTTCCACCGCCTGCCCGCGCTCTCGACCGTCGACGACATCGGGCAGACGGCCGCCGGCATCGGCTTCGCCCTGCTCTCGCTCGGCATCGTCACGGGCGTCGTCTGGTCTTCGGCCCGCACGGGCACGGTCTGGCACAACGACCCGAAAGAAATCTTCGCGGTGCTGACGTGGCTGCTCTATCTCACGATGATCCACTTCCGCGCCCAGTGGCGCGGGCGCAAAGCCGCTTGGGCCGGCGTCGCCGGCTTCGCCCTCGTCCTGTTCACGTTCCTCGGCACGCGCCTGATGGGCGGCTACCACGTTTTCGGATAGCCGTTAGCCGTTAGCTGTTAGCCGTTAGCCGGAAGAAGGCGGCCCTCAGCCACGGCTACCGGCTTCCAGCTTGCGGAACAGTTTTTGGTTTGTGGTTTTCGGTTTTGCTAACGGCTAACAGCTAACGGCTAACAGCTTCCCCATGTCCATCGTCCTCGTAGGCTTGAATCACAAGACCGCGCCGGTCGAGGTGCGCGAGCGGCTCGCGTTCTCGGACGAGGCGTGCGCGGAGAGCCTACAGGCGCTCGTGGACGGCGAGGTGATCACCGAAGGGTTGATCGTCTCGACGTGCAACCGCGTCGAGGTGCTGGCTAACGCCGGCCGCGCGGGCGGCGAGCGGGCCGCGGCGCAGGTGGGCGACTTCTTGAGCCGGACGAGGGACGTGCCCGCGGACATTTTCGACCGCCACCTCTACGTCCACGCCGAGGACGCGGCCGTCCGGCACGTCTTCCGCGTCGCCTCGTCGCTCGACTCGATGGTGGTCGGCGAGCCGCAGGTGCTCGGACAAGTCAGGCGCGCCTACTCAATCGCGGTCACGGCCGGGACGGCCGGGCGCGTCATCCACCGGCTCATCCATCACACCTTGCGCGTCGCCAAGCGCGTCCGCACGGAGACGGGGATCGCGGCCTCGGCCGTTTCGATCAGCTACACGGCCGTCGAGCTGGGCCGCAAAATCTTCGGCTCGCTCGAAGGCGCGACGGTGCTCTTGGTCGGCGCGGGCGAGATGGCGGAGCTGGCCGCGGAGCACCTGCGCAGCGCGGGCGCGTCGCGCGTCCTCGTCACGAACCGGACTTACGAGACGGCGGCGAAGCTCGCCGCGCGCTTCGGCGGCGAGGCCGTCGGGTTCGACGCGCTCGCGCAGCACTTGGCCGAGGCAGACATCGTCATCTGCTCGACCGCGTCAGACCAGTACGTCATCAAGCCGAATGACGCGCGCGCCGCCGTCGCCGCGCGGCGCAACCGCCCTGCCTTCTTCATCGACATCAGCGTCCCGCGCAACGTCGATCCGGCGGTCGGCGGGATCGACAACCTGTTCGTCTTCGACGTTGACGACCTCGAAGCCGTCGTCGCCTCGAACATCCGCGAGCGCGAGCGCGAGGCCGAGCGCGCCGAGTTGATCGTCGAATCCGAGGTGATGCAATTTCAGGAGGCGCTGCGCTCGCTCGACCTCGGCCCGACGGTCGCGGCGCTGCGCGCCAAGCTCGACGAGATCGCCCGCGCCGAACTCCGGCGGCAGCGCAACCGCCTCGGCGGCCTGACGCCCGAGCAAGAGCGCGCGGTCGAACACCTGCTCAACTCTGTCGTCAACAAAATCTCGCACCCCGTCATCAACCGCCTCCGCCGCTCCCACGACACCGGCGACCCGGAGAACGTTCAAGCGTGGCGCGACATCTTCGGGTTGGAAGACTGAAGAACAGAGGTCAGAGGCTAGAGGTCAGAGATTAGTAAAAGCAGTTCTTCACTAACCTCTAACCCCTAACCTCTGACCTCTAACTTTTTCATGAAGGATCATTTCGTCATCGGCACGCGCGGCTCGAAGCTGGCGCTGTGGCAGGCCGGGTGGGTGAGGGAGCGGCTCGTTGAGGCGAGGCCGGGCGTCGAGGTACGCATTGAGATCGTGAAGACTTCGGGCGACGTGCTGCGCGACGCGCCGCTCTCGGTCATCGGCGGGCAGGGCGCGTTCACGAAGGAGTTGGAGGAGGCCCTGCTCGCGGGCCGGATCGACATCGCCGTCCACTCGCTCAAGGACTTGCCGACCGTGCTGCCGGCGGGCCTGCGCGTCGCGGCCGTCACGGAGCGCGAAGACGCGCGCGACGCGCTCGTGCTGCGAG
>DATCVD010000783.1:0-2771 GCA_036567125.1 Pyrinomonadaceae bacterium
CCGCAGCTTCGGCGTGACGGCGGGCGAGTACCTGCGCCGCCTGCGCGTCGAGCGCGCGGCCGACGCGCTCGCCCGCACAGACCTCTCGCTCAGCGAGGTGGCCGCCGCCGCCGGCTTCTACGATCAGAGCCACCTCACGAACGCCTTCAAGCGCGCGACGGGCGCGACGCCCGCGCAGTACCGCGCCGCCTTCCGCGCCGCGCAATCCCGTCCAAATTAACGCCAACTTTCCAAGACCCGCGCCCCGCGCCCGTCTATAATCTCACACGTCAGGCGTCTAACTTTGCGGGCCGTCCCCGCCCCGGAACCCGGCCACGGAGCACGACAAACAGTCTTCAGTTTTCGGCAGAACCGACTCGCCCTGACTGAACACTGAAGGCTGAAGTCAGTTCTCGGCAAAGCAGTTTGTCTTGACTGAAAACTGAAAACTCAAAACCGCCCCTGCGCGCCCCGTGCCTTCCGCGGCTAACCCTTGGCCGCGACCTGACGGAGAAACGAAGATGTCGAAATCGATCACGTCCGCGCTCCTGCTGCTCGCCTGCTCCCTCGCCGCCCTCGCACAGACCGAAGCCCCGCCGATGCTCGTCGGCCGTCTGTCGGCCAGCCGCACGCACGTCGCCTTCTTCTACGCGGGCGACATCTGGACGGTCGAGCGCGCGGGCGGCGAGGCGCGCAAAGTCCCCGCCCCCGCCGGGACGCAGACGCAGAACTTCCCCGTCTACTCGCCCGACGGATCGCGGCTCGCCTTCTCGCGCCTGACCGGCGGCAACTGGGACTTGTTCGTCGCGCCGGCGGCCGGCGGCGAGGCGCGCCGCCTGACGTTCCACCCCGCGAACGACTGGCCGCAGGGCTGGAGCGCGGACGGCCGCTCCGTCCTCTTCTCCTCGAACCGCGACGTTGACGTGCGCCTCTACACCGTCGCCGCCGACGGCTCCGAGCCGCTGCCGAAAGAACTCCCGCTGCCCAAAGCCTTCGGCGGCACGTTCTCGCCCGACGGCGCGCGCGTCGCCTACTCGCCCTACTCGAACAACCCCGGCGACTGGCGCTTCTACCGCGGCGGCTCGCGTGGGATGATCTGGATCGCCCAGTTGCGCGACGGTACGCTCGAAAAGCTGACCGTCGGCGAACATCAGGACTACTTCCCCGTCTGGTCGGGCAACAAGATCTATTTCATCTCCGACCGCACGGGCACGTTCAACCTCTACTCGCACGACCTCGCGACGAAACGAACGTCGCCGCCGCTCACGAACTTCACGCGGTACGGCATCCGCTGGGCCGCGCCCGCGCCCGGCGGCATCGTCTTCGTCCGCGACGGGCGCATCCACCTCTACGACGCGGCGACGAACCGCGCGACGGTCGTCCCCGTCACGGCCGCGGCCGACGCGGCCGAACTGAAGCCGCGCAACGTCAACGCGTCCCGCACCATCGATTGGGCGATGCCTTCGGCCGACGGCGAGCGCGTCGCCTTCTCCGCGCGCGGCGACGTCCTCGTCTTCGACGTGGACGACGGCGACGTGCGGAACCTGACCTCGTCGCCCGGCACGGCCGAGCGCTTCGCCGCCCTCTCGCCCGACGGCCGCTCGGTCGCCTACTTCTCCGACGAGTCGGGCGAGTACCAACTCCACGTCCGCCCGGCGGACGGCACGGGCACGGTCAAAAAGATCGCCGTCGAGCCGCGCGCCTCCTTCTACCGCGAGCTGACGTGGTCGCCCGACTCGCGCAAAGTAGCCTTCGCCGACAAGCGGCTCGCCCTCTGGGTCGCCGACGTCGAGGCGGGCACGGCCCGGCAGGCCGACCGCTCGACCTACTCTTATCAGGAAGAGCTCTACCCGACGTGGTCGCCCGACTCGCGCTGGGTCGCCTACTCGAAGCACCTGAAGAATCGCATCCGCACCGTCTTCCTCTACGACACGCAGACCAATCAGGCGCGGCAGGTCACGGACGGCGTCACGCACACCGAGTCGCCCGTCTTCGACCGCGGCGGGCGGCTGCTCTACTTCGTCTCAAGCCCGGCGGCCGGCACGAGCGAGTTCGGCTGGGGCGTGCTCGCCGGCGTCATGGCCCGCCCGCTCGTCACCCGCCGCGCGCACGCCGTCGTGCTGCGCAACGACGACCCCGCGCCGCTTTTGCCGAACGGCGCGCCGAACCCCGACTTCAAGTTCGAGGAATCGAACGGCCCCGTCCGCATCGACTTCGAGGATTTGACGCGCCGCACAATCGATCTGCCGGTGGCGCAGCGCGACTACGCGCAGCTGCTCGCGGGGCGGCCGGGCCAAGTCTTCGCCGCCGTTAACGAGTGGCCCAAGTCGCCCGCGCTCGGCAGCGGCCCGGCGACGGCGATCCACTCCTACGATCTGACGAAGCCGCCGAAGTTCGAGAAGGTGGTCGAGGAGATCAGTGGCTACGAGCTGTCGCGCGACGGGAAGCGTCTGCTCTACACGAAGAACAACGAGTGGTTCGTCGTCCCGGCCGCGCCGGAAGTGAAGGCGGGCGAGGGCAAGCTGGATTTCAAAAAGATGGAGGTCGCCGTCGATCCGCGCGCCGAGTGGCGGCAGATCTACCGCGAGTCGTGGCGCGTGATGCGCGACTGGTTCTACGACCCGTCGCACCACGGCCAATCAATCGCCGAACTCGAACGCCACTACGCCGAGTACCTGCCCTCCGTCACGCGCCGCGGGGACTTGAACGTCTTGATGAACATGGCGCTCGGCCACGTCTCCGTCAGCCACATGGGCACGGGGGCGGGCGACGCGCCGCCGCCGGCCGGCCCG
>DATCVD010000784.1:0-2512 GCA_036567125.1 Pyrinomonadaceae bacterium
CGGCCGCGGCCTCCCTCGCCGCCGAAGGCAGGTCGGGCAGCGCGGGGTAGGCCCGGCGGTCGAAGCGCGGGTTGCCCACGCTCAGCAGCCTCTCGTCCCTCGCGCCCTCTTTCCGCGCGGCCGCCTCCGAGCAGAGCACGAAGATGGTCGGGCTGGGGGAGGTCAGGACGGCGCGCTCCTCCGCCAAGTAGCGGCCCGAAGCGGGCGAGACGAGGGCCGCGAAGGGGAGGTGGTGGAGCACCTTGTCCGGGATGAAGCAGAGCACCTTGTCCGGGTCGAGCAGCGGCGCGGCGGGGCCGAGCAGGACGGCGGACAACTCCGCCGCCAAGCGGCGCGCGTCTGCTTCCCCGCCCGGCGCGGGCGCGCGCGAAATCGCCTGCACGTAGCCGGCGACCTTTTCGGTCAACTCCTTCTGCGACACCTGCGCGACGACGACGGCCGGCGGCCTGTCGCCGGAGATCACCCAGATGAGCGTTTTGTTTTCGAGGACGGCGTATTGCAGCACCTGCGCCCGCCCCGGCATCCGCCGCCGTATCTCGGAGAGCGTCAGCGGGCGCGCGACGGAGCGCAGCACGATCTCCGGGTCGTTCACTTTGTCGAGCACCTCGCGGTCGGACTCCAGCAGGTCGAGCAGCGAGCGCGAGCGCGACGACTCAAGGTAGGCGAAAGCCTGATCCGCGTCGTTCTGCCGCGAGTAGGCGAAGTCGATGGCGGCGTCGTAAACGCTCTGCTCCACGTCGAAGAAGGCGTTGCGGTTGTTCTCCTCGTGGATCCGCTGGCGGTACTTCTCGACGAGGGCGAGCGTCTGCGCGATCTCCTCGGCGGCCTGCGCGTCGTCGCCGCGCGCGACGTGGCAGAGGAGCTTGCCCTTGTGCGCGTGGTAGAGGTGGGTCTGGAAGTCCTCGTCCGACTCGTAAATCTCGACGGCCCGCCCGTAGCTCTTGAGCGCCTCGTCGCAGCGGCCCGCCTCGCGCTGGATGTGCCCCATCTGCAGGGACGAGTAGGCCATCAGGTTGAGGTAGTCGCGCTCGCCGGGGCGCGCCTCGGCGATGTCGAAGGCGTGGCGCGCGTTGCGCACGGCCTCGTCGAAATTCTTGAGCCGCCCGTTGATCATGCCGAGGAAGGCGTAGTTGTTGGAGACGACGGCCGGGGCCTTGGTGTCGAGCGCGAGCCGCAGCGCCTCGCGCTGGTAGGCGGCGGCCGCCGCGTTGCGGCCGATGGACGCGAAGGCGATGGCGACGAGGCCGTAGTGGCGCGCGCCCTGCACGGGGTTGAGCGCGATGGAGCGCACCAGCGGCAGGCTGCGCCGGATGTAGCCGAGCATCCGCTGGTGGTTGCCGAGGTAGCGGTAGTACTCGACGAGCGCGCTGACCACGTTCAGCAGCCCGACCAGATCGTTCGTCCGCTCGGCCAACTCGGCCGCGCGCCGGGCGGCGTCCACGGCCTTCGAGTGTTCGTTGACGAGGAAGTGGAGCGCCGAACGCAGGTAGAGGCAGCGCACGCGCAGCCACGCGTAGCCGTTCGCCTCGCAGAAGGAGACGAGCGGCTCAAGGAGCGCGAGGCTCTGTTCCTGCCGGCCGACGCGGTAGTGGCAGAAGCTCATCCAGTATTCGGCCGCCTTGACTTCGCCCACGCTCCCGGCCCGCTCGAAGAGCCGCCGGGCGCGGCTGAAGAGGTCGAGGCTTTCGTCGACCTTCACCCGCCCCCACGTCTCGTGGCCC
Organism: Pyrinomonadaceae bacterium; assembly: GCA_036567125.1. GTDB lineage: Bacteria > Acidobacteriota > Blastocatellia > Pyrinomonadales > Pyrinomonadaceae > JAIVGV01. The sequence continues at coordinate 1,722 of DATCVD010000784.1, forward strand.
TCCCGCATCAGGCCGCGCGCCTCGGCGAGCGCCGCGCGCTGCTCGGGCGTGGCCGAGCCGTAGAGCCGCGCCACGTCCGAGTAGAAACGGTCGCCCGCCCTTTCCCGCTCCAACTCGCCCGCGTAGGCCAGCAGCCGCGAGGTGCGCCCGGCTTCCTCCCGCCTGCCGCCCGCGGACTGTTCCAACAGGGCGTCGGCCAGCCGCGCGACGACGACGTTGCCCGGCCGGTGGTGGTAACTGCTGACGAGCCTCCAAGCCCCCTCGCCGTCGCCCGCGTCGTGGGCGCGGACGAACTCTTCGAGGATCACTTCCTCGCCGCGGGAAGTCTTCCGCCGCTCGTCTTCGAGCAGCGCGAGCCTGCGCCGGGCCTCGTCGGCCCACCGCGCGTCGGTCTCCCGCTCAAGGTACTTCCGCCAGTCGTCTTCCGCCTCCCTGAGCAGGCCCATCTCTTGGTGGAGCAGCGCGCGGTTGAAGAGCGCGCCGGCGAGCGAGCCGTCGAGGCGGAGGGCCTCGTTCAGGTGTTCCAGACTCTCCGCGAACTCGCCCGCCCCCTCGCGCGCGGCGTCGTCGAGTTTGCCCTTCTCCAGCAGGGCGGCCCCGAGGTCGCTGTGGATCCGCGCGTCCCGCGGGTCGAAGGCGAGGGCCGCTTTGAACTGCTGGACGGCGCGGTCGAACTGCCGGTCGGCAAGGTAGAACTGGCCGAGCGCGTGGTGCGACTCGGCCGACGGGCGCTCCGCGACCGCGCGGGCGAGGAAGCCCCGCGCGGCGTCACGCTGCACGGAGTCCGCCTG
>DATCVD010000785.1:0-5576 GCA_036567125.1 Pyrinomonadaceae bacterium
GCGGCGCGGCGCGCCTCCGCGAGCCGGAGCGCGTCCCGCTCGTCGCGCGTCTCGCCGCCCGCGTCCGAGTGGTTGACGACGACCTCCGTGATCAGCTTCGTGTTCGGGATGATGACGAGCCGGCCGTCGTGGGTGCGGACGAGCGTGTCGCGGATGCGGATGGTCTCGATGCGGCCGAGGAACTCGCCCATCTCGATCACGTCGCCGATCTGGAACGGCCGGTAGGCGAGCAGCATCATGCCGGAGACGAGGTTCGAGAGCACGTCTTTGAGCGCGAAGCCGAGCGCGAAGCCGGTCAGGCCGAGGCCGGCGACGAGCGCGCCGACGTTGATCCCGGCCGTGCCGAGCGCGGTGATGAAGCCGAAGCTCAGCACGCCGTAGTAGTAGAGGCGCGAGAGCAGCAGCACCACACCCGTGTCGGCCTTGACGCGCGGCGCGGTCAGCGCGATCAAACGTCGCCCGACGGCGGCGACGATCCAGAAGACGAGCATGACGGCCGCGCCCGTCAGGATCGCGGGCATGGCCGCGACGGCTCCGGCCCGGAAGCCGTCGAGGACGCCCGCGAGACTCGTCGGCGGCGCGGCTGGCTGTTGCAGTAGCATCGGCGGCGGGAGGACAGTTTTAGCCGGTCTTAAAAGTTTTCGTCGGACTTCGGCCGCCGACTCGCGCGACGCAGCGCACCGTTATCTCGGTGATGCGAACCGGCGCCGCCCGCCCTCGGGGCCGAACAGCTTGCCCCGTCTTCTATTCGTCGTCCTGCTGGTAACGGAAGCGTTCGCCGTCGCCGCCCGCCCACGGGACGCCGCGCATGTGGTAGCCGCCCTCCTCCCAGAAGCCGGCGCGGTCTTCGGCGAGGAACGTCAGACCCTTGATCCACTTGGCCGACTTCCACGCGTAGAGTCGCGGCACGATGAGGCGCACCGGCCCGCCGTGCTCCGGCGGGATGGGCCGCCCGTCGTGCGACCACGCGAGCAGCGAGTCTTCGGCGAGGAAGTATTCGACGGGCAGGTTCGTCGTCCAGCCGTAGTCGTAAGCGGAGGCGAGGACGAACTTCGCCTCGGGCCGGACGCCGACGAGTTCCGCGAGCGAGCGCGTCGGCACGCCGCCCCACACGTTGTCGAGCCGCGACCAGCGCGTGACGCAGTGGAAGTCCGCATAGACGCGCGCGGCCGGCAACTGCATGAACTCGTCGAGCGACCACGCGAGCGGGCGCTCGACCAAGCCGCCGACTTCGAAGCGCCACGCTTCCAAGTCGATCTCGGGCGTGCCGTGCGCGTCCAAGACCGGCCACTTCTTCGTCCGCGACTGGCCCGGCGGCAGGCGGTTCTCGCGCCGCGTGTCGGGGCTGACGATCACGTCCGGCTCGGCGGCCGCAACCTCGTCGGCCGGGCGCGGACGGTCGCGCTGGTAGAAAGGATCGTTAATCAGCCCGCTCAAAAAACTCATCGCCGCCTCACTCGCCCCGCCCGCCCCGCCGCCTCTTCATCAGGTTGTAAGTGAACCACGCGAAGAAGAGCGTGAAGAAGCCCATGTAGATCGAGAACCAGCCGACGCGCCCGTCTTGCAGGTAGTTGAAGAAAGTCAGCGCCCAGATGAGCAGCGCCGCGGCGACGAAGACGAGCGGCAGGGCCAGCCTCGATGAATCCGGCTTTGACACCCCCTAGCCTCCCGCGTGCTCACTTCTTCGACGCCTTCTCGACCATCTGCTTCAACTCGTCGGGCATCCACTTGCCAAGACCTTTGGTGAGCGGATCGCGGATGCCTACGGAGCGGTCGTGCCAGTCGTCGGCCTGACCGAGCAGGCCGCGCTCGCGCTCGTAGCGTTCGGTCTGATCGAGCGACATGGCGATGCCGCGGGCCACGTCCGCCCAGTCCTCGTTCTGGATGCCGCGGCCCACCAGCGAGAGTCCCGCCGACCAGTCCTCCTCGGGCGCGCGCGCGTCCTGTTCGGGGATCGCCAGCTTCCCCATCGACGGGAACGGGCCGCCGCGGAACTCGCGCACGATCCGCTTCTGCAAGTCGGCGAGCGAAAGCTCAGGGTTCTCGCGCCTGAGCGCCTGCGCGCGGCGGAAGATGTCGGCGACGGTCGGCTGGTTCTCCGGCATGACTGTGGGCAAGCCCCTCTCGTTTCGCACCCGCGTTTTCGGTCGAGCTTATTTTCGTCCTAACTTACACCCGCCCGCGCGCGGATCACAAACCGCGCGCCGCCGGCCGCCCGTCGCTAATCGTTGTCGGCAATCACACTAAAGTTTGCAGGTGCCGGGCCGCCGGGCGAGGACGGTGCGCACGGCACGCGCGTTGTGCTATCGTCACTGCCGATTTTTAACGGCGGAAAGAAGGTTTAAGAAAAGTGTCTGACATAATTTCTTTGGAGCCGACGCATCACTCGTCGGAGCGGCCGGCGGGCTTCCCCGCCTGCCCCGTCTGCGGGCGCGAGTCGAAGGAGGGCTTGGGGTCGCTCGTGAGCCTGCCCGCAAGCCTGCAGGAGATCATCTCGGCCAACGCGCCGGCCGGCAACGTCCTCGCCGTGGTCTGCCCGCGCTGCGTCGAGCTGTTCGCGCGGGCGCAGCGCGCGCTCGAAGAGGACGCCGCCGTCTTCGATCAGGGCGGGCGCGTGCTGCCCACCCCCCTGCGCCTCGACGCCGACCACCGCTTCACCGGGCGCGGCACGACCATCGCCTTCCTCGACTCCGGCTTCTACGCCCACCCCGATCTGACGACGCCCGAGAGCCGCATCCTCGCCTACCACAACATCGTCCCCGGCGGGCAGTCCACCTTGGAGACGACCGACGCGGCGAGCTGGCACGGCATGATGACCTCGGTCGTCGCGGCCGGCAACGGCGCTCTCTCGAACGGCTTCTACCGCAGCATCGCGCCGGCCGCCAACGTCGTGCTCGTCAAAGTCAGCGCGTCGGGCCGCATCTCGGAGGAGAACATCCAAGAGGGCTTGGAGTGGGTGCTCGAACACCGCGCGGAGTACGGCGTCCGCGTCGTCAACATCTCGGCCGGCGGCGACTACCAGTCGTCGTACCTGACGAACGAGCTGTGCCAGACGGTCGAGCGCGCGGTGCGCGAGGGGCTGGTCGTCGTCTGCGCCGCCGGCAACGCGGGCCACGAGCCGGGCCACCCCGTGCTTCCGCCCGCGAGTTCCCCTTCGTCCATCGCCGTCGGCGGCCTAGACGATCAGAACTCGCTCGACCGCGCGCGGCGCGGCATGTACCGCTCGTCCTACGGCCCGACCGTGGACGGCTTGCAGAAGCCGGAGCTGATCGCGCCCGGCATCTGGGTTCCCGCGCCGATCCTGCCGCACACGCCGACCGCCGCCGCGGCCGAACTCTACGCCACGCTCGACCGCGCGGAGGACGCCGAGCTGCGCGCGATCATCGAGGAGCACGCCGAGGTTGACGCGCAGCTCTACGAGGCGCGCGACCTGCGCGCGCCGCTCCTGCGCCACCTGATCACGATCAAGCTGCGCGAGGGCGACGTGATCTCGGAGGACTACAAGTACGTTGACGGCACCTCCTTCGCCGCGCCCATCGTCTCCTCGATCATCGCGTGCATGTTGGAGGCCAACCCGGGGCTGTCGCCCCAGCAGGTCAAGCGCATCCTCATCGACACGGCCGAGCGCCTGCCCGACATCGAGATCGACCGGCAGGGCTGGGGCGTCGTCGCCCCCCGCCGCGCCGTCGAATACGCCCTCGCGCTGCGCCCGGTCGCCACCTGAGAGTTACGCCCGGCGGCCGAGGCCGCGTCACGCCCGTCCCGAGTCGGGCGCGGCCGCCCGCGTTAGGGAGAGATTCGGTGGTTTTTCGTGAGGCCAACTTGGAGGACATCCCCGCGTTGTCCGAGGTGCGGCTCTCGGTGACGGAGAATGCTTTGTCCGACCCGCAAAGGATCACGCCGGAGATGTACGCGGCCTACCTGAGCGTGTCGGGTAAGGGCTGGCTCTGTGAAGTTGACGGGCGGGTGGTCGGATTCTCGGTCGCCTCCCTGACGGACGCGTCCATCTGGGCTTTATTCGTGAGGCCGGGATTCGAGGGCAGGGGCATCGGCACGAGGCTCTTGGAACTGGCTACGGGTTGGCTGTTCCGAATGGGCGCGCCGAGCGTCAGTTTAAGCACCGGCGCGAACACGCGCGCCGACAGGCTGTATCAGCGCAGGGGGTGGAAGCGCGGCGATATTAGGCCCGACGGCGAAGTAAATTTCCGGCTGGACAGACCGGGCCGCGCCTAACAACGGCATGCGCCCGCCCGCCCCGTTGAATTCACGCGCCCTCTGCGCCCGGCCGCGACGTGAGGGCGAGAATCGGGTCAACGCCGCGGCGGCGCGGCGGGTAGAAGCTGACGGACGGGACGATTGAAACCCGAGAGGCTTCGCCGATGAAGAGAGTTCTTTTTGTAATCGCGTTCGCCGCGCTCGCGGGCGGCGCGGCGCGGGCGCAGGAGAAGATCAGCGTCACGCTCGCGCAGGGCAGCCGGGCCGAGGCGCGGACGAAGGATCAGTTGGAGCGGCTGCTCAGGACTTACGATCTCTCGAAGTGGGTCTTCACGCGCGCGGTCGTCATCGACGAGAAGACGAACGTCCCGCACAGCCACCCCCGGCTCACGCTCAACACGCGCCACCTGCTCGACGACGAGCTGCTGCTCTCGACCTTCGTGCACGAGCAGGCGCACTGGTTCCTGAGCGCGAGGGAGAAGGAGACGGAGGCGGCTTTGAAGGAGCTGCGCGCGCTCTTCCCGAAGGTTCCCTTCGGCAACCGGGAAGGCGCGCGCGACGAGCGGAGCAGTTACACGCACCTCGTCGTGATCTATCTCGAATACAGGGCCTTGCGCGAGCTGCTCGGAGAGCTGCGGGCGCGTCAGGTGATGGAGTTCTGGACGCACGATCACTACACGTGGATCTATCAGACCGTGCTGGAGCGCCCGCGCGACATCGGCACCGTCGCCTTCAGGCACGGACTCGTGCCGGCGGCGCGCACGCAGTAATCGGCCGACCACTCTCGCCGGCCGACGACGCCCGCCGGCCGTGGATTCGCCCCGCCGCACCCGCGCCGTAAAATCGCGGCCCTCAAAACTTCCGCTTCAGCGCCGGGGCGCGCGTTTGAAAATCCGCGGGCCTTCTGCGAGAGTGCGTGACGATGGCGCGAGAAAATTTCGACGTGTGCGTGGTGGGCGCGGGCGCGTTCGGCGCGTGGACGGCGCACGCTCTCTCTAGCGCTGGGCGCGGCGTCGTACTGTTAGACGCTTACGGCGCGGCCAACTCGCGCGCGAGTTCGGGCGGCGAGTCGCGCGTCATCCGCGCGGGCTACGGCGCGGAGGAGTTTTACACGCGCTGGGCCGTGCGTTCGCTCGCCCTCTGGCGCGAACTGTTTGCGCGCAGCGGGCGGGCGGAGTTGTTCCGGCGCACCGGCGTCCTCTGGCTCGCGCGCGAAGACGACGGGTTGGCCGCCGACACGCTCTCGACGCTCGGCCGGCTGAACGTTCCGGCCGAGCGACTGTCGCGCGAAGAACTCGCGCGCCGCTTCCCGCAGTTCGACCCCGCGCCCGGCTCGTGGGCGCTCCTCGAACCCGAGGGCG
>DATCVD010000786.1:0-3029 GCA_036567125.1 Pyrinomonadaceae bacterium
CGCCGCGAGTGGCGCACGGCCGACGGCCTCGTCACCGTCGAGCGGCAGGGCGCGCGCGTCCTCGTCTTCGAGGGACTGCCCGCGAGGGCCGACGCCGCCACGCTGTCGAAGAAGCTCACGCAGTAGCCGCGACACTAGCCGCGACTAAATTCTGAGCGCCGCGGGGGCGCAGGGGAAATTCAAATCCTCTGCGCCCCCTGCGTGCTCTCGCCTTAACTCAAAGGCTGCACTTCTCAACTCTCGCGCCGTCTTTCCCGACTCTCACGCTGTATTTCTCAACTCTCGCGCCGTCTGAGGCGTCTTTCGCCGTGTATGAAGCACCTGTCGCGCTGTATGGAGCAGGTTTTACGCTGTCCGAAGCATCTTCCGCGCTGTGTGGCGAGGCTTCCGCACTGTATGAAGCAAGTTTCGCGGTGTACGGAGAGGCTTGCGCGCCGTATTTTTCAGGTTTCGCGGCGGATTTCTTAGGTTGCGAGGTGGCGGCCGGGGCGTCCGGCGGCGCTGGTCGCTCGCGCGCGTGCGGTCGGGCTTCGTTGTCTCGCGCGGCGCGGCTGTGCTATTTTCAGGCGCAATCAGCACTCGAAAACTGAATCACGACGCGTTTGCTCACGAGGCGGGGATGAGCGAGTTTAAGGTACGCCCACTGAAGAAGGTGGAGGGCGCGCAGGCCCACGACGACGCGCCGCCGCCGGCCGCCCGGCCCGCCGGCTACCCGGCCGAGGGGCGCGAGGCGCAGCCCTCCGAGCGGCGCACGCGGATGCGCGCGCTGGTCGAAGACCTGCGGCGGCTCGAAGCGAAGCTCAGGCGCGGCGGCGGCCACGAGAAGATCGAGCGGCAGCACCAGCAGGGCAAGCTGACGGCGCGCGAGCGGATCGAGCGGCTGTTCGACCGCGGCGCTTACGCGCAGGAGACCGGGCTGCTCGTCGCCTACGACGAGTACAACGGCGGCGCGCCGGCCGCGGGCGTGGTGACGGCCGTGGGGCGCGTCGCGGGGCGCGAATGCGTAGTCGTCGCCAACGACGCGACCGTCAAGGCCGGCTCGTGGTGGCCCGAGACGATCAAGAAAATCCTGCGCGCGCAGGAGATCGCGATGCGCTCGCGCGTGCCGATCATCTACCTCGTCGATTCGGCCGGCGTGAACCTCCCCTTTCAGGGCGGCGTCTTCCCGGGCCAGTACGGCGCGGCCAGAATCTTTTATTACAACTCGATCATGCGCCGCTACCTGCGCGTGCCGCAGATCGCGGCCGTGATGGGGCCGTGCGTCGCGGGCGGCGCTTACCTGCCCGCGCTCTCCGACTCGATCATCATGGTCGAAGGCACTTCGTTCATGGGGCTGGGCGGCGCGAACCTCGTCAAAGGCGCGACGGGGCAGTCGATAGACAACGAGACGCTCGGCGGCGCGCGCACGCACACGGAGCTGTCGGGCGTGGCGCACTACCGCGCCGCGAACGACGAGGAGTGCGTCGCGAAGATCAGGGAGTTCGTCGCGGAGCTGCCGGCGAGCACGTCGAAACTTTTGTCGGTCGGCGAGCCGGCCGAACCCGCGCGGCCCGAGGCCGATCTCTACGAGCTGATCCCGGAAGACCACCGGCAGCCCTACGACGCGCGCGCCGTTCTCAGCTGCATCCTCGACGGCGGCCACCTCGACGAGTTCCAAGCCGACTACGCGCGCGAGATGATCACGGGCCGCGCGCGCGTGCGCGGCATTCAGGTGGGCGTCATCGCCAACAACCGCGGCCTGCTGCGCCAGCCCGGCGGCGGCCCGCCGAAGTTCGGCGGCATCGTCTACGCCGACTCGGCCGAGAAGGTCGCCTACTTCATCGACCTCTGCGACCGCCAACGCACGCCGCTGCTCTTCGTCCAAGACGTGTCCGGCTTCATGGTCGGCGCGGAGGCCGAGCATTCGGGGATCATCCGCGCGGGCGCGCGCTTCGTCGAGGCGATGGCGACCGCCGCCGTGCCGAAGATCGTGCTGACGATCAACCACGCCTCCGGCGCGGGCTACTACGCGATGGCGGGCCAAGGCTTCGACCCCGACTTCATCTTCAGTTGGCCGACCGGGCGGATGGGCGTGATGGAAGGCGACTCGGCCGTGCAGGCCATCTACGGCACGCAGCTCGACAAGTTGAAGCGCGCGGGCGCGGAGCCGGACGAGAAGCTGCAAGCGGAGATGGCGCGCGTGCGCGAGGACTACGAGCAGCAGTTGGACGCGAAGTACGCGGCGGCGCGCGGCTTCGTGGACGCGGTCGTCGCGCCCGAAGAGACGCGCGACGCGCTCGAACTCGCGCTGCGCGTCGCGGGCAACTACGACGGCCCGCACCTCGGCCAGTTCGTCCTGCCGCAGGGGTTGGCTTGAAGACGGGGCCGCGATTTTCGCGTGCAACCGCCCCGCGTTCTGTGCGAAAATCGCGCCACGCCGAACTCATTCAAGACCGAGGCAGTTTTCTTATCTTCCGTCCGTTCGGGTTCTCCTGCGAGCGCGCCGAACGAGAGCGCGCGCGGCACGTTTAACCACTGGAGGATGAACTGAGATGACTCGGAGAAACATGGCCCAGAAACTCCTCGCCCCTGCGTTCGCAATGCTGACGGCCTTCGCCTTGCTGACGGCCGATCTCGACACGCAGGCGCAGAACACCAACAGCAGCACGACCGAGGCGGCCGCGGCTCAGGGCGGCAACACCGCGGGGTCGGCCGGCGCGGAGCACGACATGTCCGGCACTTTCACGGGGACGATTGACGCGCCCGCGCTCAACCTCTCCGGCCCGGCGACCGTGACGTTCACCACCAACACGGTCAGCATCACGACCGAGGGCGGCGGCACGGCTTCCGGCACCTACTTCGCGCGCGAGTGGCCCGGCGAGATCGCCGTCTCGATGCGCTTCGGCACGACCTACCCGGCCGACATCTACTCGGTGCGCGCGCGCCACCGCGGCGAGAGCCTGTGGCTGAACAGCGTCCCCGGCGAGACCAAGCAGTTCTCGTTCAGGACGGCCGGCGCGGGCGGCGGCGGCGCGGGTGCTCGCCGCGGT
>DATCVD010000787.1:0-2923 GCA_036567125.1 Pyrinomonadaceae bacterium
CGCCGCCGAGCCTGCGGCCGCGCGTCAGGTTCTCGGCGCGCAGGAGCGGCCGCGCGTCGGGCGGCCCGGCGGGATCCGTCTGGGCGTCGCCGAACGCCGTCGCGCCCTTTCGCTGCAACTCCTCGCGCTGCTTGCCGAGCATCAGGCAGACGAGGTCTAGCTTTTCGAGGCCGGCGAGCGGGCGCGTGGCGACGAACTTGCCGTCGCGCAAGACCGTCACCGTGTCGCAGACCGTGTACAACTCGTCGAAGCGGTGGCTGATGTAAACGATCCCCGTGCCCTCGGCCTTGAGGCGGCGGATCACGTCGTAGAGGATCGAGACCTCGTGCTCGGTCAGCGAACTCGTCGGCTCGTCGAGGACGACGACCTTCGCGCCGACCGAGACGCCGCGCGCGATGGCGACCATCTGGCGGAGCGCGATGTTGAGCCGGCCGAGCGTCGTCTCCGGGTCGATGTCGAGGCCGAGGCGGTCGAGGATCGCCTTCGTGTCGCGGTTCATCCGCTTCCAGTCGATGAGGCCGAACCTGCGCGGCTCGCGCCCGAGGAAGATGTTCTCGGCGACGGTGCGGAACATCAGGAGGTTAACTTCCTGATAGACCGCGACGACGCCCGCGTCCTGCGCCTCTTCGGGCGAGGCGAAGTTGACCTCGCGCCCTTCGAGCCACGTCTGCCCGCCGTCCCTCCGGTACGCGCCCGTCATGATCTTGATGAGCGTCGATTTGCCCGCGCCGTTCTCGCCGACGAGCGCGTGCACCTCGCCGCGTTCGAGCCGGAAGTTGACGCCGTCGAGCGCCACGACGCCCGAAAAGATTTTCGTGATGCCCTCCATGCGGAGGAGAGGTTCTGAAGACATAGTGAGCAGTGAACAGTGGGCGGCGGGCGGCGGCGGGCAGTTTTTTTAACTGCCCGCCGCCCGCCGCTCACCGCCCGTCCCGCAAGTATTCGAGGGCGCGCTCCAAGACTTCGTCGCGGCCCTCGCGGACGCCCTTGATCGTCGGGCGCACTTCCACGTCGGGCACGAGGCCGACGCGCTGCAACTGCCGGCCGTCGGCGTGGCGGACGCTGTGGCCGCTCAGGGAGACGCCGATGCCGCCGGGCACGAAGAAGCGCGTCACGTCGCCGTTCGCGCCGTTCGAGTGGCTGCCGACGAACTTCGTGCCGTTCGCCGCCTCGAAGAAGAGGCCCGTGTGCTCCGACTGGCTGATCGCGCGCTCGTCGATGAGCATCACGGTGCGCCCCTTGTACTTCCACTTGTCGGAGCGCGGGATGTGCTGCGCGAACGAGTAGGTCGTGGACTGGCCCCCGATCCCGCCCGCCCCGCCGTCGGGCGACATGGCGACGGGGCGCTGGAAGAGGGCCGCGACGACCGAACTCTGCCCGGCGAGGCGCGGCGCGATGGCCCACGCCGTGCCGCGCGGGTAGCCGCGCATGTCGAAGACGATGGCCCGCGTGTCTTTGAACCGCTCGAACATCTGATCGACTTCCGGCACGTTCAGGCGTTCGAGGTCGGCGTAGCCGACGTTGCCCGGCAGGAGCTTGATCACGTCGCCGCCGCGCTGGCTCGTCAGGGCTTTTAAGTAGTCGGCGCGCCTCGTCAGCTTCACGTCGCGTTCTTTCCCGTCCGCGCCGCTGACGACGAGCGCGGCGGTCGAACCTTCCGCGCCGCGCAGGAGCCGGGCCGCGAGCATGTAGTCGAGCGCCTGCGGCGTCGAGGCCGAGACGTACTTCGCCAGCCGCGCGCGGCGATCTTTCACGCGCTCGCCGTCAACGCTGACGACAACGTCGCCGACCGAGACCCCGGCGGCGCGCGCGGCCGCCTCGTCTAACAGGCGCGTCACGACGGGCGCGCCCTCGATCATGCGGACGACGAAGGGCGGCGGCGCGACGCCGAAGTGCTCGTTGAGCACTTGGCTGCGCGCGCCGACGTGCGTGTCGTGCGTGCGCGCCGTCATCTCGGCCACGGCGAGGTGGTACTCGGTCGCGTCCTTCGCCCCCTCCATGCGGGGGATGAACTCGCGCAGGGTCGCGTCCCAGTCCTCGCGCATCAGGTCTTTGTAGGGGAAGAAGTAGTTGAAGACGGCCCAGACGCGGAAGGCCGCGAGCAGGCGCAGCTCGGCCGAAGGGTAGGGCGTCTCGGCGTAAACCTTTTCGGCGGGCGGCGAGCCGAGCGCGGGGAGCGGACGCCCGCCGGCGTGGCGCTCGACCTTGAAGTCTCTGGCGAGCGCGAGCGCCGCCGCCAGCGCCCGATCCTCGTCGCCGGCGGCGCGCTCGGGTAACGCGGCGTCGGCGCGCAGGCCGCTCGTGCCGTCGGCGTTGACGAGTTCGCCGCGCCGCATCTGGACGGTGACGCCGCCCGGCAGCTCGAAGACGTGTTTGGTGACGACCGCCGCGTCGCCGGGCGCGTCGCCCTCGACGACGATGGCGGCCTTGCCCGCCGCTTGCAGCGCGAGCGCCGAGGCGGGCAATTCGCCGTGACGGTCGACGACGAAGACGACGGGCACGCCTTTCGCGTCCTTGCCGGGCGCGAAGCGGCGGCCGTCAACCGTGTAGAACGCGGAGTAGTAGCCGCCCGACGTGCTCCCGTCCTGCGGCGCGAGGCCGGAGTGCATGCGGAAGCGCTCGCCCGGCGCGGAGGCGGGCGCGTCGATCAGCGCGCGGACGAAGGCCGGGTCGGAGAGGAAGTAGCTGAGAGCGCCGCGCCCTTCCTCGCCCGGCGGCGCGGAGGGGCGCAGATCGAAGACGGCGGCGCGCGCCTTCGGGAGTTCGGCCGCGGCCGCTTGCAGCCGCTGGCCGACGCCCACGAAATCGGTCAGGTCTGCGTAGTTCGAGACGGTGACGACGAGGACGCCGTCGGCCGTCAGCCTGTGAACCGGGTGGCGCTCGGCGGTCGTCTCCTGCCTCTGCGCCGCGGGCCGCGCGGCCG
>DATCVD010000788.1:0-2981 GCA_036567125.1 Pyrinomonadaceae bacterium
AAGCGCGCGTCGCTGCTCGGCGGGGCCGAGCGCGCGGCCGTCGAGTTCTTCGGCCGCTTGCAGCGCGAGGACGGCAGTTGGCGTTGGGACGTGCCGGGCATGGGGCTGGTCAACGTCGAGCAGCCGTACATGGTCGGCGTCTATCTGGAGGCGGCCGGCGCGCTCCACGGGTTGAGCCGCGACGCGCGCGTGCGCTCCTCGCTCCGCGCGCAGATCGAGCGCGCGTGCCGCCACCTGTGGCGGCACGCGTACCGCGGGCGCGAGGCCGTCGCCGACATGCGCCGCTACCGCTGGCGCGGGATGTGGTACTTCTGGGGCGGCGGGACGGCGCAGAACCCGACGGCCTACGAGCGCGGCGAGGGCGAGCGCGCCACGAACGGCGACCCCGGCATGATCCGGCAGGTGCGTCACCTCAATTCGACCCTGCATCACGCCTTCGGCTACGCCTACGCGCTCAGCGGCGACGAGGAGTTCCTGCGCGCGGGCGACGAGGTGTTCGACGCCTCCTTCGGCGACCGCGTGGACGGGCTGCGCGGGCTGGCCGACGAGGGGCGGGCCAAGAACTACGCGATGAACTTCCGCGCGTCGGGCAAGTACCTCGCGCTGCGCCTCGGCGGGGCCGCGAGCGCCGGGGGCGACGCGCCCCGGACTCCACGCTAACCGAAACGAGCGCCGCCGCGCAAAACCGACTGCCGCCGCCCAAACGAGGTCACTCCCGTGCTCCTGCTGGCGACCCTCTTCGTGCTCCTGATTATCGCCCTCGCTTTCTTCTTCAACTCGTTGCTCGACCGGCGTGAGGAGAAGCGCGCGAGGAGAGTCCAGCCTGACCGGCAAGAGCCGTGAGAGACGGGAAGCGCGCCTGCGCGGCCTCGCAACTTCGGTCAGCCCCTGACAGATCGGATGCCGCCCCTAAACGGTTGAGCGTCAGTCGTTTAAGAGTATCGGTGGCGAACGCCTTCCGGTCATCGTTCGCGCAAAAAGATAGACCTTGACAAACATTGACGGCGGATGTTTAAATCCAATCGTCGTTACCGGTTCTCATGCCGGGAATGATCTTTGGAAGTTTGACGATTGCACACGATAAAGGCACCCCCGCAGCGATGCGGGTTCGCAAAGCCGTGAGTCTCCCGCCGCCGGTCTCCTTAGAGTTTCGGGCGCGGAAGATAGTCTGGCCGCCGAAGGCAATCGGAGAAAGTCTGGCCGAGAAACTCTCGCGCCGCCGGGCACGGTCTTTAAACGGGACTGTCGCCGCCCGGCACCCCGAAACCTCATCGCGGGGGCGAGAAGTTAAGGCCGGCACCGGAACCGCTTTCGCCTCGGCTTCAATCGTCAAGACAGACGGTTCCGTAACCCTCCGAAAACCTTAATCCCTAAAAAATCGAGCCGCGCCAGCCGCGCCGCCCCGTGTGTCGTCACGCGAGGGACGGGCCGGGCTTTCCGCACCGGCGCGCCGCCCCGCGCGAAGGCTCTCAAAACTTCGTCCGCCCTCCACTCTCACCCGGGCTGCCCTCCTAGCGCAGCCGCACCGATAAAGGCACCCCCGCAGCGATGCGGGTCCGCAAAGCCAGGAGTCTCGGCCGCAGGCCGAGATCGTCCGGCTACCGAAGTGAGGTCAAAGCAATGCTTTGTTCGCGCCGCCGCGTCGGCTTCCGGCCGCAGCGCCTCCGCCCGTCTTTCGTCGCGTCCGCCATCCTCGCGCTCGTCACGCTGCTCGGCGCACACGAGGCCCCGGCCCGTGAGTTGGTGCAGTACCCGGACGAGCGGGTCGCCTTCATCGTCGGGCCGCAGGTGCGCTCCGGGACAGACCCGGCGGCCGCTTGGTTCGACGAGGTGGCCGCGCGCCGCGCCCGCTACTGGGCCGAGCGGATGCTCTCGAAAGACTGGAACAACTCGACCGCCAGCACGACGGACGACCTGAGCGTCGCCGACAACCACTACGATCTGGCGTTCTGCCTCTACGTCGGCTACTACCGCACGGGCGATCCCGAGTTGCTCTCGCTCGCGCGCCGCGTGGCCGACCGCTGGTGGGAGTCCGTCTACATCGGCCGCGGCAGCGAGTCCGTCCCCGGCCCGTTCCAGCCGCCGCCGATCTATCAGGCGTTCGCCGGGCTGATGCTGCGCGCGCTCGACGGCCGCCCCGAAATGTGGGGCCGCCTCGACTCGAAGGTGCGCTCGGATTACAACGTCTGGATCAAAGGCAACGTCGGCAACTCCACGCTCTACTCCGACCTGCGCGATCTGGGCTACATCCAACTCTACGCGGTGCTGCTGGCGCGAGTCCTGCCCGACTCCTACGCGCTCTACGCGGGCGGGACGCACCAGCCGGCGACCGGGCAGGTCGCGGACGGCGCGGCGCGCAGGGCCGCCTACCTCGCCGACGCCGAGCACGCGGCCGTCAACTACTTTGGCCGACTCCAGCAGGGCGACGGCAGCTGGCGCTGGAACTTGTGGGACGGCTCGCGCCGCAACTTCGAGCAGCCCTTCATGGTCGGCATCTATTTCGAGTCGGTCGCGGCCCTGCACCAGCTGACCGAGAGACCGGACGTGAAGGCGAGCCTCGTCGCGCAGCTGACGAAGGGGTGCGAGCACCTGTACCGCGACACCTTCGTCAAAGAAGTCGTGCCGGGGCTGACCACGAACACGAGGGTCACGCTCTACTTCTACACGCGGGAGCAGAACGACGATCCGACCGCCTCCGACCGCCACCTGACGACCGCCTACATCCACGCCTTCGGCTACGCCTACAAGGTGACGGGCGACGCGCGCTTCAAGACTTGGGGCGACGATCTGTGGGATTCCGTCTTCGGCGGCTCGGACGGGCAGCGCTCGCTCCTCGATTCCACGTACCACCCGAAGGAGTATACGATGGAGGTGCGCAGCGCCTCCCGCTACCTCGCGTGGAGCGCCGAAGGGCCTGCCGCCGCGACGCCCACGCCGACCCCGACGCCCACCCCCACGGCGACTCCGACGCCCACCCCCAC
>DATCVD010000789.1:0-4560 GCA_036567125.1 Pyrinomonadaceae bacterium
GCCGTGTTCCCCGTCCCGCAGGCCACGTCGAGCACCCGCTCGCCGGGGCGGACGCGGGCGCTGCGGACGACGTGGTCGGCGACGGCTAGGATGCCGCGGGCGATCTGGTCGTAGTCGCCCGAAGCCCAAGCCTTCCTGTGCTTCTGCTTGAGTTCCGTGAAATCGGCCATCGTTAACCTCGGTTGTGTTGTTATCATCGAGCCGTCCCCGAAGGCGCGGCGTGCCCGCATAAAGCCGAGGGCTATCGCGCGGCCTCGACCCTTCTGGCGGCCCCCATGAAGCTGTGCAGGTACTCCGGCCTGCCGCCCTCGCCCGGCACGATGACGAACTCGGCCGGCGCGGTCTCGCCGGGGGGCGTGAACGCGAACCTGTTCGCCCCGACCTTCTCGACCTTCACCTCGAAGGAGCGGCCCGGCCCCTCTTCGGCCGTCGGCGGGTAGAAGTCTTTGCGGAACAGCTTGCCGCCCCTGACGGACAGCTCGACTCGGAGCAGGCCGTTCGCGTAGGTGCCGGCGTAGCTCTCCATCTCCGCCGGGGTCATCGCCAACGCCCGCCTCCGCGCCGCCGGCCGCTTGGGTTTGAGCGGCAGCGACAGCTCCATCGCCTTCTCCAGCGACCTGCCGAGGATCGAGCCCGTCCGGTTGGCGAGGACGATGACGGCGACGCGGTGCGCGGGCGCGAGCAGGACGAACGCGCCGAAGCCGTTGATGACGCCGCCGTGGTGGAGCAGGCGGACGCCGCGGTGCTCCTGAATGAATAACCCGTGGCCGTACCTCGCGCCCTCGTAGAGTCCCGGCGGGATGTCCCAACTGAACGGCACCTCTACGTAGGGCGTAGAGAGCGTGGCGATCACCGAAGGCGAAAGCACCTGCTTGCCGTCGGCGCGGCCGCCGTTCATGAAGGCGGCCGCGAAGCGCGCCAGATCGTAGACGTTCGAGTAGGCGAACCCGGCGGGCCAGTCGCCGACGTTGTTGACGGCGGGCCTGACGACCGTGGGCCTGCCCGCGCCCGACGCGTCGTGCCCCTGCGAGAGCGGGAAGGTCATCGCCACCGTCGGGCGGAAGGTGGTGCGCGCCATGCCGAGCGGCCGGAAGAGTCGCGCCTCCATCGCGTCCGCGTAAGGCCGCCCGGTCAGCTGCTCGACGGCGTACCCGGCGACGATGTAGCTGGGGTTGGAGTAGGAGAAGATGCGGCCCGGCTCGCTGAAGAAGTAGTCGTCGTCCTTCTGCGAGCGCACCTGCGCGACAAGCCCCGATTCCTCCTGCGCGCAGCAGACGCGCGCGTAGTCGATAACGCCGGCCGTGTGGCTCAGGAGTTGGCGCGGGGTGACGCGCGACAGTCGCGGGCCTAGCCCTTTTATACTCTCACCCACCGGCGCGTCGAGCGCGATCCCCTTCTCTTCAGCTAGGGAGACGAACACGGCCGCCGTCAGCATCTTCGTCACCGAGCCGACGCGGAAGAGCGTATCGGGCGTGACGGGCGCGCCGGTCTCGACGCTCGCGACGCCGAACCCCTTGGCGTAGACGACGCGGTCGCCGCGCACGACGGCGACCGCCGCGCCGGGCGTGTTGCTCTCCTTCAGCTCGGCCCGCACCACCTGCTCAAGCCCGCGGTAGTCACCCCGCGGCCGCTGTGCGAGAGCCGCATCGGCCGTCAGTATTAGTACGGGGAGGGCGACGGCGAGCCGAAACGCGGCGACGATCAGAATTCGTCTCATGATCCTCCGGCCGGCGCTGTCAGCTTTGAAAAGGGGGGGTGCGTCGAGCTTAACGGCGGGCAGTTTGCCGCAGGTGGCGGCGCGGGGTCAATAGCGAACCGGCGCGGGCGGATTCAACCCGTTCCAGAATAGGCGATAACGTACTTGACGCACCTAGCGTCCGCTCCGACTGGCGAGACCCAGTCGACGCGAGGTGTCCTCAGCCGCCGCCCCCAATAGGTGTGTGAAGTTATTCCGGGAGATTGTCGCCCCCGACCGGCCGAAAGTGCGTGAAGTCAAGAGACGTTTGGCGAAGGCGGCCGGCTAACAACGGCACGCGCGGATCCACTCACAAGCGGGGGAGGGCGCGCGGGCTTCGAAGCCCGCGCGCCCTCCCGCTTTCCATCGCCGTTACCGCCCGGACTGCGCCGCCGGGCGGCCGAGTGTCAGTGTAGGATGATGGGGCCGCGCGGTTCGAGCACGACAATCCTGATGCACTGCCCGTTCGGGCACCGCGCCCAGATGATCTGCCGCTGCCCGTCGGGGCTCGCCCCGATCATGAAAGACCTGCGGTCGGTTGCCCCCTCGGGAACCGTCATCGAGTGGACTTCGACCTGCGCGGGCAGCTCGGCCGCGACCCGGCCCGCCGAGTCGATGAGCTGCACGCGCCCCTCCACGGTGCCGACGCCGCGGGCGTCGGCGATGGCCCTGAGTCTGTAGTAGCCGCGCGGGACGCTCGGCGTTTGGGTGGAGAAGTACGCGAACGCGAACTCGACGCCGTTCGGGAGCGCCGTGGCCGGGACCCCCTCCCAGCCCGCTATGGGCGCGAGGGTGACGGTCTCGTCGCCGCGCGAGACGGTGAAGACCTCCTCGGCGTGGACTTTGACCCCCGCGGCCCTGCTCGCTTCGAGCAGGTGGTCGCCGGTGGTCTGGGCCGCCTTGGCCCCGGTATACCCGGTGACCCCGAGCAGCAACAGACTGAGGGAAAGCAGCGCGGCGGCGACCGCCAGCGAGACCTGCCACGCCCGGGCGCGGGCCGGCTTGGTTGGTTGGATCGGAAGTGTCATGGTGAAGTTCTCCTTTGGCTGCCGCCGAGAGGACGTTGAGTAGGCGCGGCAGCGTGTCGGGTTAACGTGAGGCTCACGGGAGAGGTCCGCGGTGAGCCGGGAGCGAGGTTCCTAAACGCCGACACGTTATGCCCGCCGGCGGGGTTTGTCAACGACTATCGGCCGTGCGGAAGGAGCGGGAGCGTTGCATCGCCCGCCGCCTCCTGCGGCTCGCGCGGTGACCCCGCTCGATGACGGGTTGTGTTGCAAGAACTTTCTGACCAGACAAGATATTGAGGTCGAAGGCAAAGAGCGTGGGGAGCATAAGTTTCCTGAGAGATTAAGGTCGGGCGCGTCCGCGGCGACCGGCGCGCGGGCACTTCGCCGCGAGGCCCGTCTTCGCGCCGGGCGGCAAGCTCTTCAACAACCCCGCGCCGTCACTCCGGGACGACGGCGACGCGGAAGCCGGCGAGCGACCACTCGGACTCCGCCTCGACTTCGCTGACGTGGGAGAAGTCGCCCGGCCCTGTCGGCCCGACAACGTAGCAGGTCGCGTTGCCCTGCGCGTCGCGGTAGAAGCCGAGTTCCAGCGTCTCGGTCTCGCTCCACTCGGGATGAAACACCGTGCCGACGAGGTTGAAGACGGCGGGCGGGCAGACCGTCACGCGGTAGCCGCGGGGCAGCAGCCGGCGCGCGCGCCAGTCATCGCTGACGACCCGGACGAACTCGCGCAAGGTGAGGTAGTTGTGACTGTAGCGCGTGCCGTTCATCATCCCGGCGCGGCCGAGGTAGGGCGCGAAAGGGTCGGCCGTGGGGTCGTGGCCGTAGAGCGTGCCGTAGAACTGGCGGTTGCCGGGCAGGTAGCGCGGCTTCGGCGTCGCCTCAACGCCGATGACGCGCCCTTGGTGTTTTTGATGCCCCCCGATTAGGCGGTCGCGGTAGCTCGGCGCGTGCTCGCGTGCCTTCGCGAAATCCAGCGCCGCCGCCGGATAGAGCCGGGCGAAGTAGGCGTCGTCGAGCGGGAGGGCTGCGGCCGAGGGGATCACGTGCCACTCGATCTGAAAGTGGTGGAGACCTTCGGCGGCCCCCGGCGGCGGCAACTCTGGTTCGGCGGCCTCTCCTTCGATCAACTCCGCACCCGCCCCGAGTCCGAAGAACTCCCGTAGCTTTCCGGCCCTCTCTTCCACCCAATCGTCCATCAAAAACCCCCTCCCGACGGCGTGATGTTTCAACACAGTAATTCATTTCAATCACAAATATCTTGTGACGCCCCGGCCCCGGCGAGGGCTTAGACTGGCCGGGACTACTTTTACCCCCCTCGGAATCCCTCTGCCCGCAAAAGCCCGTAACCGAAACGCGCCGCGGGGTGTCTTTAACTAAAGGCTAACTCGGAGACAGGAATATTACCGATTATGTTTTCCTCATTTTCCGCCGACCGCGTTGGGCGCGCCACTTTTGCCGCGTGCCTGCTCGCCATTTTTCTGGCGGGCGCGGGGTGCGGGCGTTCGGAGTCGAAGGCCGACGCGAAGGCTAACGCGGAGGGTGCGAAGGGCGGCCGCGCCGAGGCCGAAGCCCCGGCCATCTCGGTCACGACGGCGCGGGCCGAGGCGCGCGAGGTTCCTTCTTACGTTCAGGCGACCGGCAGCCTCGTCGCCGACGAGACTTCCGACGTGGCGTCGCAGGTTTCGGGGCAGGTCGTCTCGACCCCGGTCGGCGTCGGCGCGTTCGTCCGGCAGGGCGACGTGCTGCTGCGCCTGAACGCCCGCGACGCGCAACTCCGCCTGCAACAGGCGCGGGCCGGCGTGCAGGAGGCCGTCG
>DATCVD010000790.1:0-3272 GCA_036567125.1 Pyrinomonadaceae bacterium
GGCCGCGCCGCCGAGCGAGCCGGTCACGAAAATCTGATCGCCCGCCCGCGCGCCCGAACGCAAGACCGCACGCCCGCGCGCGACCTCGCCGACGACGATTGAATCGACGACGACGCGGTCGGGCGTGCGCGACACGTCGCCGCCGACGAGCGCGACGTTGTGCTCGCCGGCTAGGCGAAAGAAGCCTTCGTAGAACTCGTCGAGGAACGGGCTGTCCCAAACCCGCGGCGGCAGGCCGACCGAGATGAGCGCCCAGCGCGGGCGCGCGCCCATCGCGGCGATGTCGGAGAGCGAGACGGCCAGCGCCTTGTGGCCGAGCGCGCCCGGCGCGGAAGTCGTCAGACGAAAATCAACGTCCTCGACGAGCAGGTCGGCCGTGACGACCGTGTCCGTCTTCGCGCCCGGACGCAGGACGGCCGCGTCGTCGCCGATGCCGCGCACGAGTCCGCGCGCGCGCCCGGCGGGTGTGCGACCGCGGAGGCGCGCGATGAAGTCGAACTCGCTGCCGGGCATGGCGAGGGGTCAGAGGTGGCGGCGCATCGAGTCGAGCGCGGCCTCGATGTTCTCGACGGAGGTGGAGAAGGAGAAGCGCAGGTGGCCCTCGCCCTCGGGGCCGAAGACCGCGCCGGGGACGGTGGCGACCTGCGCGCGTTCGAGCAGGAGGTCGGCCGCCGCGCGGCTGTCGGCGTCGATGCGCGTCGCGTCGGGGAAGGCGTAGAACGCGCCGGCGGGCGGGGCGCACGCGAGGCCGAGTTCGTTGAGGCCGGAGACGAGCAGGTCGCGGCGGCGGCGGTACTCGGCGAGCGTCCGGGTGAAGAAGTCGGCGGGCGAGTTGACGGCGGCGAGCGCGGCGTACTGCGTCGGGGTCGAGACGCCGTTCGTCGAGTAGAGCGTGGTCTTCTTCAAGCCGGTCAGCCACGGCTCGGCGGCGGCGGCGTAGCCGATGCGCCAGCCCGTCATCGAGTAGGACTTCGAGAGCGTGTAGCAGGAGATGGTGCGCTCGAACATCCCTTCGAGCGAGGCGATGGAGACGTGCTCGCCCTCGTAGAGCAGGTCTTCGTAAGCCTCGTCGGCGACGACGACCAAGTCGCGCTCGCGCGCGAAGGCGGCGACCGCCTCGGCCTCGGCGCGCGTGAAGACGACGCCGGTCGGGTTCTGCGGCGTGTTGTAGTAGATGGCGCGCGTGCGCCCGGTGGCGTGGCGCGCGAGCGTTTCGGCGAAGCCGTCGCGGCGCGCCGTCTCGGTCGGGACGAGGACGGCGCGGCCCTCGCAGTAGGAGACGAGGTCTTTGATCGGCGTCCAGTAGGGCGAAAAGACCAGCACCTCGTCGCCGGGGTTGACGACCGACTGGAACGCGCCGAACAGCCCGTGCATCCCGCCGACCAAGACGATCACGTCCTTCTCTTCGACGGGCAGGCGGTTGCGCGCGCGGAGTTTTTCGGCGATTGCCGAACGCAGTTCGGTGATGCCGGAGGAGGGGGCGTAGCGCGTGCGGTTTTCGGCGAGCGCGCGCGCCATCGCGTCCTTGACGTGCGGGGGCGTGTCGAGGAACGGCTCGCCGCCCTCGAACTGGAAGACCTGCTGGCCCGCGTCGCGCAGCTTCATGATCTGGTTGCGGATTTTAACGATGTCGGAGAAGCCGACCCCGTCGAGGCGCGCGGCGAGGCGGAAGGCGGAAGGCGCTGCGGACGTCACGTTCTGGATTTGAAACCTC
Source organism: Pyrinomonadaceae bacterium (assembly GCA_036567125.1). Classification (GTDB taxonomy): domain Bacteria; phylum Acidobacteriota; class Blastocatellia; order Pyrinomonadales; family Pyrinomonadaceae; genus JAIVGV01. The sequence goes on from DATCVD010000790.1 coordinate 1,715, forward strand.
CGGCGAGTGTCGGGAAAAAGAAGCGCGATTATAGCCCGCGCGTCTCGAAGGCGTCCAACGGAGATAGGAGCTGGGAATTAGGATTTAGGATTTAGGCTCAGAATGAAAAGCGGGTTGCCGCCCCGGCTCTACCGGCTCCTGAATCCCGGCTCCTGAATCCTAGCTCCTGAGTCCTAGCTCCCGATTTCGTGAGCATATCGTGTCGCGGCTAGTCCATATCGTGCAGCGGCCGGTCGGGGTCAGACGATCTCGTGTTGCGATCCGGTTGCAATTCGGAAACATCTGGATTGGCATGGCGGAAAAAGCCCGCAGGCGTTGTAAACTGTTGCCACTCTCCTTAAGGCGTTTGTTTGAGGAACGCCAGTTGCTAAAAAGTTAGGCGGTTTCGTGCCAACAACTACGCGAGTAAGGAGTAGTCCCACTACAATGATTAATCTGCAAAACAAAGTTCTTCCGGTCGCGCTCGGGGCCGCGCTCTTGGGCGGCACGGTCGGCGCGCTCGTCATGCGCGGCAAGGCCGAGCAGCCCGAGACCCGCGTCGCCGCGGCCAACTTGCTGCCCGCGTCACAGACCGCCGGCTCGCAGGCCGCCGCGCTGCGCTACAACGACGCGACGGCCGTCCCGGTCGCCGCGAACAACGAGGCGACGCCAGTCGCCCTCAACTCCGAGAACCAGCCGACCGACGAGTCGTGCTACCGCGCCGGCTTCACCGACGGCTTCGAGGCCGCGCGGAAAGAGGCCGCCAGCCTGAGCGAGCAGTCGGTCGCCCGCTCGGCCGCGCCGCAGCGCGTCGTCTACCGCAACGCGCCGGCCGCGCGCCGCGCCCGCTCGTCGCGCTCGGCCCGGACGGTTTACTACGACTACCAGCAGCCGCGTAAGCGTTCCTTCTGGTCGAAGCACCGCGACAAGCTGACGGTCGCGGGCGGCGCTGGCGTCGGCGCGCTGATCGGCGGCCTGACCGGCGGCAAGAAGGGCGCTCTCATCGGCGCGGGCGTCGGCGGCGGCGGCGCGGCCGTCTACACCTACGGCATCCGCAAGCGCAACCGCTACTAACGACGGGCCGGTGGGGTGAGATGGGACACGGGCTGAAGATCGGTCTGCGCGCGAAGCGTGCGCTCGGGCCGGCGGCCCTCCTGATCGCGCTGGCACTTAACTGTTGGGCGGCTCCCCGCGCGCCGGGGGCCGCCCATCTTTCTTTCGCGCCGGCCGCGCCGGCTCACCGCCTCCTCGTTATCTTAAAAAACTCAATCGGACAGGTGGGCGCTCGCGCCGAAGCGAGCGCGCTTCCCGCGCCCGTGCGCTTCCGCGAGGTCGAGGGGCGCGGCCTGCTCGTCCGCGCGTGGGTCAACGGGCAAGGGCCTTACGAATTCGCCGTGGACACCGGCGCGGGCGCGACCATCATCTCGCGCCGCGTCGCGGCCGAGGCGCGCGTGCCGGTTTACGCCGACCGCGCGGTCAGCATCAGCGGCCTGAGCGGCTTCGCGGAGAAGACGGCCGGCGGCGCGCAGAGTTTCTGATCGGGTCGGCAAAGCTTCCCCTCCGACTCGTCAGTCCGAAA
>DATCVD010000791.1:0-5567 GCA_036567125.1 Pyrinomonadaceae bacterium
CGGGGCCGGCCTGGCGCGGTGGCAGTGGCCCCGTGTCTTCGCCCGCCCCTTCGTCGCGTGCGGGTGCGGGGCGGGCGGTTGACGGCATCGCCGCCGGAGTGTCGGTGATGATCGAGGCCGTCTCTTCGCGCGTGCGCGCGCCGTCGCCGGAAGGGTCGCGCCAGTGGAGGAGCTGCGCGGCGAAGCAGAAGAGCAGCAGCCAGCGCAGCAGGTCGGAGGTCGAGTTGACGTTGACTGCCGGCATCCCGCGTCCGGTGAAGGGGAACGTGCCGACGCTCATCCCGGCGTGCAACAACGCTTCGAGCAGAAGCCACGCGCAGACGAGCGCGGCCGAGGCGTAGCCGAAGTCGGCCCGCGTGCGCCACGCCCCGCGGGCGACGGCGGCGAGCGGCGCGGCGAAAAGCAACAGCAGCGAGACGCCGCCCACGACGCCGTGCTCCCCCGCGACGAAGAAGCTGTAGAGGCTGTCGAACTGGATCGTGTCCTGGCGCACCTGCGAGAGGTGGGCCGGGGCGTTGCCGTAGCCCGCGCCCCACCAGCCTCCCTCGTGGGCGATCGCGCGACTCTCCCACCCGTGCTGGTAGGCGTCGCGCAGACTCTGTAGCGATAGGCCCTCGCCGCCGCGCGTCGCCCGCGCCCAAGGGATCAGTCGCTCGATCTCCGAGCCTTGCCAGTAGGAGATCAGCCGCACCTCGGCCGCGCCCGGGAGCCAGGAGGAGAAGTACCTGTAGGTGACGGCGGCGAGCAGGACGCCCCCGATGATTGCGCAGAGGACGACCGCGCCGGCGCGCCAAGCCGGCGTCAGGCATAGCACAACCGCCGCGGTCGCGAAGAGCGGGATGGCGGCGAAAGCGCTCCCCATGTCGCCCAGGAACTTCGGCATCACGAAGGCGGGCAGAACGACCGTCGTTAGGGCCAGAAGTGTGAGTCGCCGCCACGGGATGCGGTCGGCCGCGCGCGTGCGCGCCAGCCGGATCGAGAGCCAGAAGACGGCCGGGACGAGCGCGAAAGCGAAGAGGGCCAAGACCTCCTGCGCGATTTCGCGCACCGAGCCGGGCAGCGCGCGTGCCGCGAAGGGAGCGGCGGCGAAGACGACCGCGGCGGCGATCAACCGGCCCAACGCTCGGTGCGCGAGCCGCGTCAGCACCCACAGCAGCGCGAGCGCGGCGAGCGCGAGCGCGGCGAGCGTGGCCGACTTGCCGAAGAACCCGACGGCCGGCTGCAGGCGCGCCGCTACGAACAGCCCGGTCGCGACACACGCAGCGGCCAGCCCCCATATCATGGGGCGCACGTGGCCCTTCGGAGGCTCGTGCGCTAACTGCGCCCACAGGGTTTTTGAGCGGCGCGCGAGCGCGGCGTCAAAGCGCAGCGGTGCGATGAGCAGCAGCCGCAGCGCGCGGCGCAGGCCGGGCACGTAACTCTTGTGGACGGCGGCCGTGACGAAGAACAGGTAGACGAAGATGAGCGCGAACGGCGCGGCCAGCCGCAGTCCGGGCGACGCCGGTTGATTCTTCCAGAGCAGCGGAGTCAGGGAATACTCCAGCGCGAAAGCGGCGGCTAGCGCGAGGAGGTGCGCAACCGATCTGGCGAAGCCGGGTGATGCGCGACGAGCGGCTGCGCGCCCGCCGGTCATCTCGCGCAGGCGCGCGTCGAGGTCTGCGCGCAGCCGCGCCCAGTAGAGGAAGAGGCCGGGCGCGACGGCGAGGCCCGCGAGAGCGAGCGTCACACCCTTGACCGTCAGGTCGTCGAGGCGGCTCGGATCGAGCGCGAAGCGCAGTGCCAGCAGCAGGCGGAAGGCGAGCAGGTTCCAGAGGCACGCGGCCAGCCCGCACACAACCCAGCGCGTCACCAAGTCGGGCGAGCACGGCGGGCTGAGCAGCAGGCCGGCGGCGAAAGCCGCGAGCGCGAGGCCCACGAGCAAGGCGATGTAGCTGGGGCGGGGCAAGTCGTTGACGGTCGCGAAGTGCAGGATGGCGTCCCCGAATCTGACGGGGTTGCGTGAGGTCTCACCGTGTGCGAACTCTTCGGGGTCTGGTTGCCGCTCTTGGCCGGCCGGCAGGTAGTCAGGCGGGGGAGCTTTGCCGACCGTCGCCTCCGGGCCTTTGAATACGGGCAGCCCGTCGGCGTCGGTGCCGAAGTCGAGCGCGGGGCGGTGGTCGCGCACGAGGTGGCCGAGCGGGAGCAGGAAGGCCACGTCGCCGGGCCGCGGCGTGGCGGTCAGCGTGAGGCTGCGCTCCCCGCCCTCGGCGGCCGGCGGCAGCGGGCTTGCCACGCGCCAAGGCGGGCGGAACATCAGGCCGATGCGCGCCCCCGAACCGCTCACGTGCACGGGCAGGCGTTGGCCTACCCAGTAGATCGAAAGGCGGCAGGGCAGCCGGCATTCGACCGTATAGCTCTCCGCGCCGAGCAGCCGCGTCTCGCCGCTGCGCGCCAGCAGCAGTCGCTTGTCTGCGGCCCAGCGGCCGACGCGCATGAGCCGCTCGGCGTCTTCCTCCTTGGCCGCGCCGCCCGCCTCGACGAGCGCGCGTAGCGGCAGCACGCGATGGCGGTCGGGGTTGTGCGGCGGCAGGTCGAAGCTCGCCTCCACGCCGCCCTTAGGGCCGACGACCTCGACGACGGCGGCTAAGACATTGCCAAGCCTCGCGCGCAGATCGGTCGTGAGGCGCACGCCGTAGCCGTCAACTGTTCGCGCGCCGCCGCCAGCGACGAGCGTCGCGCCGCCGCTGAATGCCTCGCGCTTTTCGTCATAGACGTAGGCCCCGCCGCCCGAGACTTCGAGCGAGGCGACGCCGGGCGCGGCCGAGGCGGCCCGCAGCTTGGGGGTGAAGGAGCCGTTCGGCCAGCCGACGAGCGCGCCCTCGCGCGGCCCTCCGATTGAGAACGAGCGCGCGTCGGCTTCGACGCCCGTCCAGACGACCTGCGTCGCTTCGGGCCAGTGTCGCGAGAAGTGCATGACGCCGAGCACAGCCAGCGCGGAGACGAGTGCGACGCAGAGGGCCGCGACAGGGGCCACGCCCGCGACACGTTCAGGCGCGGCCCCGCGTCGCGCAAACAGGTAGACGAGGAGCGGGGCGACGAAGAAGGCGAAGATGATGAGGCTCCGTGCGACAGTGGTGAGGGTTTCTACCATCAAGGCTTGACCTCCGCGGAGCGCATCACTCTTCTTCCCTCGCGGCGACCGAGGCGGACGAGTCGGCCCCCCCGCGGACCGCCGCGCCGTCTTCGCCGCGCGCCGACTCGTGCGCGTCAACTCGCTCGCCCTCTTCGACTCGGCCCCCGCCTTCGCCCGCGGGCTGCTCTTGGTAGATCAGGTTCCCGACCCGATCTTTGAAACGTCCGAGCCAGCCCTTGCGCGCGGCAGGCGCGGGAGACTCGTCGCCCTCACCCGACGGCCGTGTTCGACTCTTCCCCCCGCGCGCGTCGTTTCCGTCAGCCGCATCAGCCCCGCGCGAAGACTCAAGCGGTTCGGCGTGAGACTCGACGCGTGATTCGTCCGGGGACGAAGAGTGCGGGCCGGGGCGCTGCTCGGCGCGCCGCTCGACGCGCTCGGCGTCGCGGCGGGGCGGGATTTCGACGACGATGCGAGCCGTCGCGGCCGTCTCGCCATCGCTGTCCTCCTCGGCGGGGCGGCTGAGAATCTGTCCGATGTCGTCGTCGAGATCGGAGGACGCGCCGAACCACCCGGCGATCTTCTTCAACAGCCGCTCGTCGCGGCGCGCGTATTCGAGCACGGCCCGCCGGTAAGGCGTGACGGACTCGCCCGCGTTGACGGCGTTGAGTATTCTCTGCGCCTCTTTGACGAAATCGACTTCTGTGTATGCGGGGTCGACGAGGTGGTTGACTGCGCCCGCGCGCAGGGCCTTGGGGAGGCACGCGAAGATGCGGTCGAGCGCCGCCTCGTGGCCGGCGTAGCGGCGCACGAAGTTCTCCAACTGGAGCTGATCTTTTATACCGATCTTATAAGCCTGCTCGAAGACCCTGCGCAGGCGCGGCAGGTGGAGGCGGCTGGCGAGCACTTCCTCGCAGCGGCGGCGTCGCGAGTCGTCGTCGTAGCGGAATCCGACGAAGAGGAGTTGCAGCGCGAGGCGTTCGAGCTGCGCCTCGTCGAAGCCGCGGAAGAGCCACTCGTCGGGCAGCGGCGCGGTCGTGTTAAGGCAGAAGTCAACGGTCTCCTTCGCTGCCGCCTCGTCCTCACCCACCGCGCGCAACCCCTCAACCCACTGCGCGAGGGCGCGCGTGGTGTCAACGCGCGGGTGGTGTTGGCGGATGAGGAGCTGGAGGAAGTCGCCCGGCACGCGGACGAGCAGCAGTTGGATGGCGCGCAGGTCTGGGGCCGACTGGCCGGGCGGTTGCTCGTCGAGCATCTGGTTCAGCTCGCAGCGCAGCGCGGCGCGCTCGTCCTGCGCGCGGGGGCCGGAGGGGAAGACCGTGTCGTCGATGAGTTCGTCAGCGTTGGGCAGATCGCGGTAGCCAGCCCAGAGCGCGAGGAAGGGCATCCATCGTTTGCTGACGCGCGACTGGGCGACCGCTACCTTGTCTTTGATCGACGCCTTCTCGCGCAGTGACGAGTAGGCAAGCGCGTCGAGCCACGCGAGCGCGGGCGCGGAGAGATCGCTCCCGGCGCCGACTTCTTCGAGGCAGCGGCGGATCAGTCGTGAGACCTGGTCGGGGCTGACGCCCTTGATGTGCAGGTAGTCGCCGCCGGGATCGCTGCCGTAGCGGAGGTATTCTAGTTCCCAGCCGGCGCGGCCGGCCAGCGCGCGCCGGCGCGCCTCCTCGCGAAGCGCGGCGACGAGCCGCTGCCCAAGCTGGTTGTCGCGCGGGAAGTCTTGCCAGATGTAGAGCGGGTCGCCGCGGGCCTGCATGCGCCGGCTGACGGCCTCGACCAGCTCGGCCTCGCGCGCCTCGCGTTCCGTCCCGGCCTCATAACTGTCGGCGACGAACTCCGCGGCCCTCGTCAAAATCCAGGGGAGCCGCACCTCCTCGGCCGCTTCGAGCATGCGGATGAAGACCTCCGCGCGCACTTCGCGCGGCAGCGGCAGCGGCGCGCGGCCGGGCGTCGCCAGCGACTCGTGTTTGACGACCTCGCCGACGCGCGTTTGCGGGTCGAGGCGGCGCACGTCCTCCACAGCGATTGCGAGCCCGTGCTCGTAGTAGTTGCGCAGCACGAGTGCCGTCTCCGCAGGCGACAGAGTCCTGCCCGGCGCGGAGAGCGCGAGCCTGTGAGTGGCGCGGCGTGCCTGCGCGGCGAGAAAGGGAGTGGCCGCGCCGTCCCGCTCGAACTCGGCGATGAGCTGTTCGGACGGGCGGGCGCGGTCGAGCATCTCGGCGACGAGCAGCAGCCTGCGGCCCGCCGCCGCGACGCCTTGGGCGCCGACGCCCTCCCACCTGCATGGCGGCAGGCCGCCCAGACGCGCGACCGACGGGCCTAGTTCCGGGTCGCCGACGACGAGCGACCAGGCGTCGCTGATGCGGTGGCCGAGTGCGGCGGCCGCGGATGAGGCGACCGAGGCTGGATCGCAGCCGTCGTCTAGCACGAAGCGCGCGCCGAGCGCGTGGCCGTGCTC
>DATCVD010000792.1:0-3200 GCA_036567125.1 Pyrinomonadaceae bacterium
GCGCGCTTCGGCGAGGGGCCTGAGGGCCGCGCCGCGCGCCGCGAGCGTGGCGTCAAGGGCGAGCGCGCCGGGTTCTTCGAGCGCATCGCGCAGTTCTGGCACGACATCCGCGCCGAGCTGCGCCGCGTCACTTGGCCGACCCTCAAGCAGGTGCAGAGCACGACGATCATCACGATCATCGCCTGCGCCTTCTTCGCCCTGTACCTCTACCTGATCGACTACGGGTTCACGAAGCTCATCGGCGGCCTGACGAGACTGTTCGGCGGCTAGCGCGGCGGGGGACGTTTTACGCGATGCAGCAGTGGTTCATCCTACACACCTACTCGGGGCACGAGAAGAAGGTGCGCGACTCGTTGAAGGCGCGCATCCGCGACACCGATCTGCAAAATGAGATCACGGAGGTGCTCGTGCCGACCGAGACGGTCGTCGAGATGCGCGGCAACAAGCGCGTCGAGTCGTCGCGGATGTTCTACCCCGGCTACGTGCTCGTCCAGATCGAGTGCGACGACCGCGGGCACATCCCCGACAACGTCTTCCACCTGATCAAGGCGACGCCGAAGGTGACGGGCTTCGTCGGCGGGCAGAACCCGACGCCCCTGACCCCGCAGGAGGTCGATCAGATCGTCCACAACGTGACGGAGGCGGCCGAGAAGCCGAAGCCGAAGTTCACGTACCAGCAGGGCGAGACGGTGCGCATCAAGTCGGGCCCGTTCGCGAGTTTCACGGGCAAGGTCGAGGAGGTCAACGCCGACAAGGCCACGCTCAAGGTGGTCGTCACCATCTTCGGCCGCTCCACCCCCGTCGAGCTGAACTTCCTCGACGTGGAGAAGGTCACGTTTACTGAAGAAGAATAAAGAAGCTGTTAGCGATTAGCTATCAGCTTTCAGCCAAACCGAACACGGAGCGAGGCGGCGAGGTAATATCTAACTGCTTCTGGCTAACAGCTAACGACTAACGGCTAATAAAGATCATGGCAAAGAAGATCACGGGCTACATCAAGCTACAGGTTCCGGCGGGGAAGGCGAACCCCGCGCCGCCCATCGGGCCGGCGCTCGGCCAGCACGGCGTCAACATCATGGAGTTCTGCAAGGCGTTCAACGCCAAGACCGCGCAGATGGACCCGGACTTGAAAATCCCGGTCGTCATCACGGTCTTCGGCGACCGCTCCTTCACCTTCGAGACGAAGACGCCGCCCGCGGCTGACCTGCTGAAGAAGGCTTCCGGCATCCCGAAGGGTTCGGGCAAGCCGAACAAGGAGAAGGTCGGCACGATCTCGCGCGACAAGATCGAGGAGATCGCACGGCTTAAGATGCCCGACCTGAACACGACCAGTCTGGAGTCGGCCATCAAGACCATCGAGGGCACGGCCCGCAACATGGGGCTGACGGTCGAGGGGTAAACGCCGGGCGCGGAACGCCGGGCGCGGGAGTTGAGGCGAGTGGTTGTCGCTCTCGCCGCTCGCCGTTCCGGCTTCGTCGTTTCTGAGAGGGAGAGGGAACTGACTTCGAGTCGCCTCGCTTGCACCTCGGGAGTTGAGTCATGCCGAAACGTGGGAAGAAGTACCGCGCGGCCCTAGAGAAGATCGAGCTTGACCGGAAGTACACGCTCGACGAGGGGCTGGCGAAGGTTAAGGAAGTGGCGGGCGTGACGGCCCGCAAGTTCGACGAGACGGTCGAGCTGACGATGTGGCTCGGCGTCGATCCGCGCAAGGCCGATCAGCTCGTGCGCGGCACCATCGTGCTGCCGCACGGCATCGGCCGGTCGAAGCGCGTGCTCGTCATCGCCGGCCCCGAAAAGCAGCGCGAGGCCGAGGAGGCGGGCGCTGATTTCGTCGGCGCGGAGGACGCGGTCGACCGGATCAAGGGCGGCTGGCTCGACTTCGACGCCGTCATCGCCACGCCCGACATGATGCGGCTCGTCGGCGCGCTCGGCAAGGTGCTCGGCCCGCGCGGCCTGATGCCGAACCCGAAGACGGGGACGGTGACGATGGACGTGCGGACGGCCGTGCGCGAGACGAAGGCCGGCAAGGTCGAGTACCGGGTGGACAAGACGGGCGTCATCCACGTCGGCGTCGGCAAGGTCTCGTTCGATCAGGACAAGCTGCGCGAGAACATACAGGTCTTGACCGACGCGGTCGTCAAGGCGAAGCCCTCGACGGCGAAGGGCAAGTACGTCAAGAAGGTCAACCTTGCCGCGACGATGAGTCCGGGCGTCCTGCTGGACGAGACCGTTTACGCGCGGTAGGCGGGCGAGGGAGTGAAGAGATGAAAACCAGAGAGCAGAAGCAGAAAGACCTCGAAGCCCTCGCGCAGGAGTTTCAGCAGGCGGCCGCCGCGATGTTCATCGGCTTCAACAAGCTGACCGTGGCGAAGGATCAGGAGCTGCGCAACGCGCTGCGCGAGGCGGGCGCGAAGTACTCGGTCGTCAAGAACACGCTCGCGCGCCGCGCCGTCGAGGGCACGCCCTTCGCGCAGGCCACGGAGCACTTAAAAGGGGTGACGGCCGTCGCGGTCGCCGCCGACCCGGTCACGTTGGCGAAGGCCGTCTCGCGGTTCACGAGGGAGAACCCGGACGTGTTCACCTTCAAGGCCGGCGTGGTCGAGGGGCGCGTCGTCGCGCTCGGCGACGTGGAGGCGCTCGCCAGCCTGCCGCCGAAGGAGGAGCTGATCTCGAAGGTCATGTTCCTCATCAACGCGCAGGCGCAGCGGTTGGCGACGGTCATCTCGGCCGTGCCGCGCAACCTCGCCGTCGTCGTCGGCCAGATCAGCGAGAAGCAGGGCGGCGGCGAAGCCGCTTCGTAAGATTTTTGATTGCGGACTGAAAGCTAGGCGCGCCGCTTCGCGTGTTCTGGTTTTCTAACCCGCACTCCGCAATTTGAAGAGTCAGCCGGACGCGGTAAAACGGGCGAGCGGTTTGTCAGGCCGTTGCCGCCCCGGACGCTTTCAATCGCACGCGATGCAACGGGCGATGGTGAGTGTCCCGTGGGTTCTCCTGCTGCGAAACTTGAAACCGAAGAGACAGCAACACTAGAACCCTTCTGAGGAGGATGAGAGGTAATCATGGCACTTTCGAATCAAGAGATCGTTGACGCGCTGAAGGAGAAGACCCTTCTGGAAGCGGCCGAGCTGGTGAAGATGCTCGAAGAGGCGTTCGGCGTGTCGGCCGCGGCGGCGGCCGTGGCGGCCCCGGCTGCCGGCGGC
>DATCVD010000793.1:0-2883 GCA_036567125.1 Pyrinomonadaceae bacterium
CCCGCCGGCCGCGGGCGCGTTGTGCTGCGCGGCGGCCGTGGCGGCCGCCGCGAGCGCGAGGAGCAGTGAGAGAAACAGCGTTCGGGTCTTCATCTTTTCGATCCTCCGTGTGAAATTTTTTGATGACGTTAACGGGGAGCAGCAGCCGGTAAGTATAAACGATCCGGCGCGGGAGAAAAATTTCGGGGCGAAAAAGAAGCTGTTAGCGATTAGCTGTTAGCAAAACCAAAAACAAAGACGGAGATTGGCGGCCGATTCCTTCCGGCTAACGGCTGACGGCTTCCATTCACGACTCGTGCGGCAGCGAGAGGCGTCTGATCGAACGGGCGCGGCCGGTCTCCTCGTCGATGTCGAGGACGGCGGCGCAGATGCGCACCTGCCCGGCCGCGTGTTCCGGGCGGCGGGCCGCGACGGACGTGAAGCGCGCGAGCGTGCCGGCCTTGTCCATGCCGATGACGCCCGCGTAGCTGCCCGTCATGCCGAGGTCGGTCAGGTAGGCGGTGCCTTCGGGCAGCACGCGCTCGTCGGCCGTCTGCACGTGCGTGTGCGTGCCGACGACGGCCGAGACGCGCCCGTCCAAGTGCCACCCCATCGCCGCCTTCTCCGAAGTCGCCTCGGCGTGCATGTCCACGAGGCGGACGCGCACGTCGGCCGGCACGGAGTTCAACGACTCGTCGGCGGCGCGGAACGGGCAGTCCGACGCGCCCATGAAGACGCGGCCGATGAGGTTCAGGACGGCGACGCGCGCGCCGCCCGCCCGGCCGACCCAGAGGCCGCGGCCGGGCGTGCCGGGTGGGTAGTTGGCGGGGCGCAGCAGCCGCGGCTCGCGCTCGATGTAGGGGACGACCTCGCGCTTGTCGAAGATGTGGTTGCCGGAGGTCATCACGTCGACGCCGGCGGCGAACAGTTGCTCGGCGTGGTGCGGCGTGATCGAGAAGCCGCCCGACACGTTCTCCGCGTTCATCACGCAGAGATCGACGGCGTGCTGCTCGCGCAAGTCCTGCACGCGCTCCAGCACGGCCGTCCGGCCGGGCCGCGCCACCACGTCGCCGATCATCAGTACCTTCATAGTAAAAAAACGTAAATCGTGAATCGTAAACCGTAAATAGAAGAAGCCGCTCTTAACTATTCACGATTTACGATTCACGATTCACGAAGAGACGGCGGAGGGGGAAACCGCGGCGGCCGTTCCGAAGCCGTAATTGAACCTGCCAGTAGACAGGTGGGTGACCTTGTGAAAGCCGCGGCCTCTGGCGTTTCCTTAACTTTGAAGGAACGCACTGGCCTCGTACGGCATCGGTCTCCCTTAATTAACGGCGTAGGCTCAATCATCGAAGAATCGGTGACGAACCCCGCAGAATCTCTCCCCTGCCGAGGAAGATATTAACATAAACGGCGGCGGAATGGGCGCGCGCCCCGCCGGTTTTTTCGCCGGGCGCGGGGCGACGAAAGCGCGCGCGCGACCCCGCCGCGCCGCGCGTTCAGGCCGGCTCGAACCGCCGCCCGGCGCTCAACGCTTCGAGTTCCGCCCCGTCCGGCTTCCGCCTGCCGCGGCCCGCGTCCGTCGCGGACGGGAGGCGGTTGAGCTGATAGTTGCGCGCGAAGGTGTCGGGCGGGTTGAGCCGCGACTTTTCGATCAAGTCGCGCTCGTCCTCCCGCGTGACGAAGCGGGGCGAGTTACGTGCCGGGCGTGCGGGCGGGGCGGGTGCTTCGCGGGCGTCGGCGCGGAAGCCGCGTTCAGGAGAAGGCGATCTTGCCGCCGTTCTGATCGGCGGCGGCGGCGGTGCGGGCCTTGAGCAGCCGGTCGAGCATGTCGGCGCACTCGGCCGAGCGGGCGGCGAGTTGGGAGTCGGCCTGCTCGTGCAGCCGCTTGAGGCGGTGCAACTCGTCGGCGATGTGGAGCGCGGCGAGGATGGCGACCTTGAGCGAATCGACGGTGAGCGTGCCCGAAGAGATTTCGCGCATCCGGTGATCGACGAACTCGGCGAGCTGCGTCACGTAGTCGCTGTCGCCGTCCGAGCGGATGTTGTAAATCTGGTTATAAATCTCCACGCGGATGGTGGGCGCGGCGGTGGAGTCTCCGGGGCCTTTGATCGTGCTCATCCGTGTTGCGCCTTCCGGCTGTTAAATCGGGGGGGACGTTTGAAGCCGCGCCGGGGGAAGTTTAGCTGCGCAGCGCCTCGACCATTTCGGGATCGAGGACGGCGATGGCGTCGAGCATCGCCTCGACCTTCATGCGGATCGTGTCGCGCTCGGCGAGCAGGCGCTCGACCTGCGCTTCGAGCCGCTCGGTCTCGTCGCGCAGGTGGCCCATCTCGCGGCGCGTGGCGGCCAACTCGGTTTCGAGCGCGTCGCGCTCCTGCCGGAGCGTCTTGGTCAGCTCGATGGTGCGGTAGATTTTGTCTTCGAGGTGTGAGAACTTTTCCAACCCGGTAAGTCCGACCATCGCCGCTTCCTCACTGCGAACAACGACTAAAATTGCCGCCCGATTATGCGTCTTCACCGCGCGGAGCGCAAGGGAAATCAGAGGTCAGAGGTTAGAGGTTAGAGGTCAGTAAAAGACCGAGCTGTTTTTACTGACCTCTAACCTCTAACCTCTGACCTCCCGCCTTATTTCTGCGCGCCGAATTCACTTTCGAGCGCGCGGACGATCTCGGAGTGCTGGGCTTCGACTTCTTCGTCGCGGAGCGTGCGCCCGTCGGCGCGGTATTCGAGGCGGAGCGTGACGGAGCGTTTGCCTTCCGCCACGCGGTCGCCCTCGTAAACGTAAACGAGCGAGACGCCGCGCAGGTGTTCCGCGCCGGCGGCGGTCGCGGCGCGGCGCATCTCGTCGAACGTCCCGGGGCGCGTCGGGGAGCTCAGCCGGGCGCTGCAGACACTGCG
>DATCVD010000794.1:0-6456 GCA_036567125.1 Pyrinomonadaceae bacterium
GTCCCGCCGGCCGGGCGCGCGGCGCGGGCCGCGTCGTTGTCGCGCCGAGCGTTTCTGTGATACACAGGACGGTAAATCGGACACCGAAAACAACGGGCGCGACTGATTCCGGCGGAAGCTTCGGATCGAGATTTATGTCCTCGTCAACCAGCAACATCGAGTCCGTCCTCCACGAGAAGCGGGTCTTCCAGCCGCCGGCCGAGTTCGCCGCGGCCGCGCACGTCTCGTCCATCGAGGATTACGAGCGGCTGCGGAGCGAGGCCGAGGCGTCGCCCGGCGACTTCTGGGCGCGGATGGCCGAGGAGCTTCACTGGTTCAGGCGTTGGGACGCGGTGCTGCGCTGGGAGCCGCCGCACGCCGAGTGGTTCGTCGGCGGGCGCACGAACGTCTCCTACAACTGCCTCGACCGCCACCTCCAGACTTGGCGGCGCAACAAGGCCGCGATCATCTGGGAGGGCGAGCCGGGCGAGCAGCGCACGCTCACCTACCTGCAACTCCACCGCGAGGTCTGCCGCTTCGCGAACGTCTTGAAGCGGCTCGGCGTCTCGTCGGGCGACCGCGTCGCGCTCTACATGCCGCTCGTGCCGGAGCTGGCCGTGGCGATGCTCGCCTGCGCGCGCATCGGCGCGACGCACTCGGTCGTCTTCGCCGGCTTCTCCGCGGCCGCCCTCATCGACCGCATCAACGACGCCGGCTGCAAGCTCGTCGTCACGGCCGACGGCTCGTACCGCCGCGGCACCGAAGTCAGACTCAAAGAGGCCGTCGACGAGGCGCTCACGCGGACGCCGACCGTGACGGGCTGCGTCGTCCTGCGGCGCACCGGATCGCGCGTCCAGATGCGCGCCGGCCGCGACCACTGGTGGCACGAACTTGTCGAGTCAGTGCCGGCCGACTGCCCGGCCGAGGAGATCGACAGCGAGCACCCGCTCTTCATCCTCTACACCTCCGGCACGACGGGCAAGCCGAAGGGCATCCTGCACACGACGGCCGGCTACCTCTTGTGGGCGCACCTGACGACCAAGTGGGTCTTCGACCTCAAAGACTCCGACACCTACTGGTGCACGGCCGACATCGGCTGGGTGACGGGCCACAGCTACGTCGTCTACGGCCCGCTCTCGAACGGCGCGACGACCCTGATGTACGAGGGCGCGCCGAACCACCCGGAGCCGGATCGCTTCTGGTCGATAGTCGAGCGCCACCGCGTCAACATCTTCTACACCGCGCCGACCGCCATCCGCGCCTTCATCAAGTGGGGCGAGCAGTGGCCGCGCCGCCACGATCTCTCGTCCCTGCGCCTGCTCGGCACGGTCGGCGAGCCGATCAACCCGGAGGCGTGGATGTGGTACCGGGAGGTGATCGGGGCGGGCCGCTGCCCCATCGTCGATACGTGGTGGCAGACCGAGACGGGCGGCATCATGATCTCGCCGCTGCCCGGCGCGACGCCGACCAAGCCCGGCTCCGCGACCAAACCTTTGCCCGGCGTCGACGTGGCGATCATGACGAAGCAGGGGCAGCCGGTCGAAGACGGGATGGGCGGCTACCTCGTCATCCGCCGCCCGTGGCCCGCGATGCTGCGCACGATCTGGGGCGACGACGAGCGATACCGCCAGACCTACTTCGGCGAGATCGAGGGCACTTACTTCGCGGGCGACGGCGCGCGGCGCGACCGGGACGGCTATTTCTGGATCATGGGCCGCGTTGATGATGTCATAAACGTGAGCGGCCACCGGCTCGGCACGATGGAGATCGAGAGCGCGCTCGTCTCGCACGAGGCGGTCGCGGAGGCCGCGGTCGTCGGGCGGCCCGACGAGTTGAAGGGTCAGGCCGTCGTCGCCTTCGTCACGCTCGAAGGCACGCGGCAGGCGGCGGACGAGCTGAAGGAGACTTTGCGCCGCCACGTCCAGAAGGAGATCGGCGCGCTCGCGCGGCCCGACGAGATCCGCTTCACGGACGCGCTGCCGAAGACGCGCTCCGGCAAGATCATGCGCCGGCTGCTACGCGAGATCGCCGCCTCCGGCTCGGTCTCCGGCGACGTGACCACGCTCGAAGACTTCTCCGTCCTCGAACGCCTCCGCGCGCAGGAGGAAGAATGAAAGGGGAAAGTACCGAGTACTGAGTACCGAGTACCGAGTACTGAGTTAAAGACGAAGTCTCTTTTCTCAGTACTCAGTACTCGGTACTCGGTACTCGGTACTAATGAAATTATGTCGCAGAACTTCACCGAGAACCGTTCGGGGCCGCGCTACGTGGCCTACTTTCCGGTGCGCGCCGAGTGGGACGACGAGGAGTCGGGGGCGCACGTCATCGCCGAGGGGCAGACGGAGAACGTGGGGCCGGAGGGCGCGCTCGTCCACTTGGAGCGCCTGCCGAGCGTCGGCGGGCGCGTGCAGTTGGCCGTGCTCGAAGACGAGGACGGCGCGGGCGCGGCGCAGGCCGTGAGGGTGCAGGCCGTGGCCGAGGTGCTGCGCGTCGAGCGCAACCCCGTCCAGCCGCTCGCCGCGCTGCAACTCGTCAACGCCTCGGACGAGTGGCGCGGCCTCGTTTACACTCCCGCCTCGACGTGGGAGCGCGACCACACGCGGATCGAGTACGATGACGACTGAGGAGAAAATGATGAGCGCGGGACGACGAGCGGTGAGCTGAAAACAGTTTCTTCAGTTCACCGCTCGTCGTCCCGCGCTCATCGTTCCCGTCATGGCCGAGCGCAAAATCAGCAGGGGCGAGACGCAGGAGGTGGCCGAGACGGCGGCCGCGGCGGCGGCGACCGCCAACTGGCCGCAGACGCGCGCCTTCCTGCGGCTCGTCTTCATCATCCTCGGCGTCGTCGCGGCGATCTGGGTGGTGTACCTGCTCGAAGGCGTGCTGCTGCTCGTCGTGCTCTCGATCTTCTTCGCCTACCTGATCGCGCCGCTCGTCGAGTTCTTCCACCGCCCCTTCATGCTGCGCGGCCGCGCGCGGCTGATGCCGCGGGTCGCGGCCATCGCCATCGTCTACGTCCTCATCTTCGGCTCGCTCGGCGTGGCGGCGTGGGCGCTCGTCCCGCGCATCGGCTCGCAGATCGCCGACCTCGTCCGCGACACGCCCGACTACATCACCAGCGCGCGGGCGCGCGCCGAAAGCCTCAACGAATTCTACGCGCGGCTTAACCTGCCGGAGTCCGTCCGCAGGTGGGCGAACAGCCGGGCCGAGGAGTCCATCACCCTCATCAGCAACTACGCCACGGGCGAGGGCGTGCAGGGCGCGTTCCACTACCTCGGCTTCATCCCGTGGCTCTTCCTGATCCCGATCCTCGCCTTCTTCCTGCTCAAGGACGCCGACAGCTTCCGCCGCTCGGCCTTGAGGATGCTGCCGCGCGGGCGTCTGCGCTGGCGCGGCGATGAGCTGTTTCAGGACGTGAACTCGACGCTCGCCGCCTACATCCGCGCGCAGTTGATCGCGTGCCTGCTGATCGGCGTGGTCTGCACCGTCGGCTTCTACCTTCTGGGCGTGCCTTACGCGCTCGTGCTCGGCATCCTCGCGGGCGTGCTCGAATTCATCCCGCTCGCGGGGCCGCTCACCGTCGGCGTCACCGCCGTGCTCGTCGCCAGCTTCCACTCCGGCGGCACGGCGGTCGGCACGACCGTCTTCCTCGTCGTCCTGCGGATCGTCCACGACTACGTGACCTACCCGCGCATCATCGGCAGCGGCATCCACCTGCACCCGCTCGCGGTCATCCTCGCCATCCTCTCCGGCGCGGAGATCGCCGGCGTCGCCGGCATCTTCCTCGCCATCCCGGTCATCGCCATCGTCTCGGTTTCGTACCGCCACTGGATGGAGCACCGCGGCAAGGACGAGGGGTTGGTCGCCACGCTCCTGCAACCCGCGGAGCAGGCCGTCACCGCGCCGCCCGAGTCGGACGGCGGCGCGGCGGCGCAAGACGAAGACGAAACGGCGCGGAACGAAACGGCGAAGTACGAAGCGGCGGGGGGCGACGCGGTGTACGACGTGAACGAGGCGGAGGGCGAGGGCGAGGTGGAGGACGAGAAGGTTGTTCGCTGAATAGCTGTTAGCTGTTAGCTGTTAGCTGTTAGCTGTTAGCTGTTAGCAAAAACGGAGGCGGGCGGTAATTCAACCGGAATTACCGCCCGCCTCCGTTTTTCACACACGCCCCTTGCCGCTTGGCTAACGGCTAACCGCTAATCGCTAACCGCCAACTTAAAATGCGGGTTCTCGATGATGCCGACGACGTTGCCGAACGGGTCTTCGACCGTGGCGACGAGGATGCCACCGCCCACCTCCTGCACGGGGCCGCGCTGCTTCGCGCCGAGTTCGACGAGACGGGCGAGCGCGGCCCGCGCGTCCGCCACGCCCCAGTAGGTCGTGACGCTGTCGCCCGCCGTCGCGCCTTCCGCGTCGGGGTCGAGGCCGAGTTCGTAGCCGCCGACGTTGAAGCCGACGTAAAACGGCTCGTCGAAGTACGGCCCCGTGCCGAGCAGCTGTGTGTACCACTCCTTCGCCCGCGCGAGATCGCCCACGCGGTAGATGACCGTCCGCAAGCCCTGAAACATCCCGCGACCCTCCCAACTGAAACCGACGCTGCCGAGATCAACCCCGCCCTCAAGTCTGTCCGACAGCTAACAACTTCTTCCTAACAGCTAATAGCTAACAGCTAACAGCTAATTACTTCCCGACCGCCGCCGCCGACTGTTCAATCAGCTCGATGAAGCGGCGGAAGTGGTGCTCGGCGTCGTGAGGCCCCGGCGCGGCCTCCGGGTGGTACTGGACGGAGAAGACCGGCAGGCGCTTGTGGCGCATCCCCTCGACGCAGTCGTCGTTCAGGTTCACGTGCGTCACCTCGACCTCGGCCGGCAGGCTCGCCGCCTCGACCGCGAAGCCGTGGTTGTGCGAAGTGATCTCGACCGCGCCGGTCTGCTCGTCGCGGACGGGCTGGTTGCCGCCGCGGTGGCCGAAGCGCAGCTTGTAAGTCGTGCCGCCGAAGGCGCGGCCCAAGAGTTGGTGGCCGAAGCAGATGCCGAAGACCGGCGTGCCCGACTCGGCGACGCGCCTGATCTCCTCGACCACCTCCGTCATCGCCGCCGGATCGCCCGGCCCGTTGGAGAGGAAAATCCCGTCCGGCCGCAGCCGCAAAACTTCGTCGGCCGGAGTCCCGGCGGGCACGACCGTCAGCCGGCAGCCCAGACGCGCGAACTCGCGCAAGCTGTTGAGCTTCACGCCGAAGTCGTAGCAGACGACGTGAAAACGTTCCTCGCCCTCGGCCGGGTACTCGTAAGGCTCGGCCGTCGTCACCGCGCTCGCCAACTCCCGGTTCTCCATCGGCACGGAGCTTCGCGCCTTCTCGACTAAACTTTGCTCGTCCAAGTCCGTCGTCGAGAGGCAGGCGCGCATCGCGCCGCGGTCGCGGATGTGGCGGACGAGAGCGCGCGTGTCCACGCGGTCAACCGCCGGGATGTTCCACCGCTTCAAGTACGCGTCGAGCGACTCTTCGGCGCGCCAGTTCGACACCGTCCGGCTCGCCTCGCGCACGACGAAGCCCTCGACCCACGGCCGGCTCGACTCCGAGTCGGCCGCGTTCACGCCGTAGTTGCCGATCAGCGGGTACGTCATGCACACGATCTGCCCGGCGTAGGACGGGTCGGTCAAGACCTCCTGATAGCCCGACATCGACGTGTTGAAAACCATCTCGCCGCAGCGCTCGCCCTCCGCGCCCCACGACCGGCCGCGGAACACGCGCCCGTCTTCGAGCGCCAGCAGCGCGGGTTTCTGTTCACTCATGGCAGTTCGGTAAGCGTGTCTCTCATCGGTAAACGTGTCTCTCACGGCCCGCCCACGAACGTGAGCGTCCCCTCGAACCTCTCGTTGCGCGTATCGTACCTCACGTCGTAGATGTCGAGCGATCCGCCGCGACCGCGGTAGTCGATCCGGTACTTCCAGCGGCCGGGCCGCACGGGCCGCCGGCTAAACAGGTAGTCGGCCCACGGCGACACGCTCGACCGCCGGTCGCCGCCCCTGATGGTCAGGTGGATCGGGTACTGGACGACCCTGTCGCGCCTCTCGCTGTAGCCGACGAGCGTGGTCTCAAGCCCCATGCACGCCCAAGCGTCGTAGAGGGCGAACTCCAGCGCGCGGCCGTCGCCGTTGTAGTCCCGCAGACGCATGATCGCGGGCCGGCCCTCGCGGCCGCGCCGCGTGCGGGGCACGTGGTAGTAGCCGCCCGCGCGGATGCGGTAGGGGAGGTCGAACGAGTCCGCGCCGTCGTGCGCGTCCTTCACCTCGACGGTGTTGATGACGCGGCCGGTGCGCGCGTCGGCCAGCGAGACGCGCGTGGGGCCGCTGTAGTGGTGGCCCCGCGTCTCTTCGGGGCAGGTGTAGATTTCGTCGGCCGGGTCGCGCGGGTGGCGCGTGGGCCTGAGCATCCACAGGACGAGCGTGCGGCCGGCGCGGGCGCGCACGCCGAGC
>DATCVD010000795.1:0-3419 GCA_036567125.1 Pyrinomonadaceae bacterium
GGCCGGGCAAGGTGCGGGCAGCGGCGGCGGCGCACCGCCCTCCGTCTCGCTCGGCCTCGCGCTCGTCTTCGTGCTGTTAACTTACGGCGGCTGGAACGAGGCGGCCTACGTCTCGGCCGAGGTCGGCGGCTCGCCCCGCAACGTCGCGCGCGCCCTGCTCGTCAGCATCGCCATCATCACGGGCCTCTACCTGCTCGTCAACTGGGCCTACCTGCGCGGCCTCGGCCTCGCCGGCGTGGCCGGCTCCGACGCCGTCGCCGCCGACCTGATGCGCCGCGCGGCCGGCGAACGCGGCGCGCAGTTCGTCAGCCTGCTCGTCGCCGTCTCCGCGCTGACCTCGGCCAACGCGACCATCATCACCGGCGCGCGGACGAACTACGCCTTGGGCCGCGACTTCCGACTCTTCCGCTTCCTCGGCCGCTGGCGCGAGGGGGCGAACACGCCCGCCAACGCGCTCGTCGTGCAGGGCCTGATCGCGCTCGCGCTCGTCCTGCTGGCCGGCACGCTCGGGCGCGACGGCTTCGATCTGATGGTCAGGTACACGACGCCCGTCTTCTGGCTCTTCTTCTTCCTGACGGGCGTCTCCCTGATCGTGCTGCGCTTCCGCGAGCCGGATGTCCCGCGGCCGTTCCGCGTGCCGCTCTACCCCGTGACGCCGCTCCTGTTCTGCGCGTCCTGCCTCTACATGCTGCAATCGAGCCTCGCCTACTCGGCCTCCATCTGCTGCAACGGGGCCGCGCTCGCGGGCGTCGCCGTGCTGCTCGCCGGAGTCCCCGTCCTCCTGCTCGCGCGGTGGCGGCAGCAAAGGGCCGCGCCCGCCACCTACCTCGGAGAGAGCGCATGAGACACAGACTCGACACGAAGCGGTTGCTCGCCGCGGCGCTCGCCGCCATGCTCCCGCTGGCCGCACTTTCGGGCTGCAACTCCGGCGGCCGGACGGGCCGGACTGCGGCGTCCAACTCGACGCCGCAGCAGCCCGCGAACGTCGCCAACGTGAAGTTGGCCGAAGACCCGCTCGACGTGCCCTACGTGCCGACGCCCGACGCCGTCGTCGCGCGGATGCTCGAAGTGGCGAAGGTCAACTCGAACGATCTGCTCTACGACTTGGGGAGCGGCGACGGCCGCATCGTCGTCACGGCCGCGAAAAAGTACGGCGCGCGCGGCGTCGGCATCGACCTCAACCCGAAGCGGATCGAGGAGAGCAACGAGAACGCCCGCAAGGCCGGCGTCACCGACCGCGTCCGCTTCCTCGGGCAGGACTTGTTCGAGGCCGATCTCACCGGCGCGACGGTCGTCACCCTCTACCTGCTGCCCAGCGTGAACCTGAAGCTGCGGCCCAAGCTCCTGAAAGACCTCGCGCCGGGCACGCGCGTCGTCTCGCACAACTACGGCATGGGCGACTGGGAACCCATCAGCGTGGACGAGATCGACGTGGACGGCGTGAAGCACTTCGTCTATTTCTGGACTGTGCCGCCCGGCGGCACGCTCCCGCAGCATCAGCCGTCGCTGCAACCGTCGCAGCAGCCGTCGAAGCCGAAGCCCTAGCGGCTTCTTCTCCGCCCGACACTTCATCTATAATCCGGGCCGCGACAGTCTCCCGCACTGCTCGGCCCGTTAATAACTTCCGCCAACTAGCCAAGCGCGCCGCCCCGTGGGCCGCGCGCCGAACGTCCGCCACCTCTCCCTGAGAAAGGCCGCGCCATGCCCCGCTCATCCAGATGGTTCTCGTCGCTCGCCGCGACCCTCGTCGCCTCCCTCTGCCTCTCCGGCACGGCCCCGGCGCAGCGCCGCCACGCGGCCGGCTCAGTCCCGCCGCCGCAGTTCGCCGACCCGGAGCGCGCGAAGAAGCTGGCCGCCGCGTTCCCCGAAATCGAGAAGCTGTTCACCGCGTGGGTCGAGCGGCGCAGGATGCCCGGCGCTGTCCTCGGCGTCGTCATCGACGGCGAGCTGGCGTGGGTGAAGGGGGCCGGCGTGCAGGACACGGCGACGAAAGCCCCGGTCACGGCCGACACCGTCTTCCGCATCGCCTCGATGACCAAGAGCTTCACGGCGATGGCGATCCTCAAGCTCCGCGACGAGGGCAAGCTCTCGCTCGACGATCCGGTCGAGCGCTACGTCCCCGCCTTCGCCTCCCTCCCCTACCCGACGAAGGACTCGCCCGCGATCGCCATCCGCCACCTGCTCACCCACTCCGAAGGCTTCCCCGAAGACAACCCGTGGGGCGACCGCCAGCTCGCGCAGCCGAACGAGACGATGCACGCGTGGATGCGCGCCGGCATCCCCTTCTCGACCGCGCCGGGCACGGCCTTCGAGTACTCGAACTACGGCTTCGCCGTCCTCGGCCAGATCGTCGAGCGTGCTTCCGGGCGGCCCTACCACGTTTACGTCCGCGAGCAGATTTTGCGGCCGCTCGGCATGACCGCCTCGACCTTCGAGGCGAAGGAGGTTCCCAGAGAGCGCATCGCGCCCGGCTACCGCTGGCGCGAGGAGCGTTGGGAGTCGGAGGAGTTGCTCGCGCACGGCTCGTTCGGCGCGATGGGCGGCCTGTGGACTTCGGCCCGCGATCTGGCGCGCTACGTCGCGTTCCTGATGTCGGCCTTCCCCGCGCGCGACGAAGCCGAGGCGGGGCCGATCAAACGCAGCAGCGCGCGCGAGATGCAGCAGGCGTGGCGCGGGCAGGGCGCGCTGGCCTACCGCGCGGCCGTCGACGCGCCGCTCCAGCTCAGCTCGTCGGCCTACGGCTACGGCCTCGGCGTCTCGCAGAACTGCCGCTTCGGCCACGTCGTCGGCCACAGCGGCGGCCTGCCCGGCTACGGCTCGCTGATGCAGTGGCTCCCCGAACACGGCGTCGGCATCATCTCGATGGGCAACGTCACCTACGCCGGCTGGGGCGGCCTCTTCAACGACGCGTTCGCGGCGCTGCACAAGACGGGCGCGCTTGAGCGCCGCGTCGCCAAGCCCTCGCCCGCACTCGTCGCCATGCAGCGCGACGTGACGCAACTGGTCGTGAAGTGGGACGACGCGCTCGCGCGCCGCGTCGCGGCCGACAACCTCTTCATGGACGAGCCGGCGGAGCGCCGCGCCAAGCGTTACGGTGAGATGGTGCGGAAGCACGGCGCGTGCGGCGCGCCGGAGGCGATCAAGGCCGAGAACGCCCTGCGCGGCGACTGGCGCGTCCCGTGCGAGCGCGGCTGGCTGGATATGGACATCACGCTCGCGCCGACTTCGCCCGTGCCGCTCGTGCAGTCAATCTTCGTGCAGTCCGTCATGCCGCCCGACGACGCGATGACGAAGGCCGTCGACGCCGTCCTGCCCCTGTTCGGCGGCACAGACCGCGCGGCCGTCGGCGCGCTCGCCGCGCCGGGCGCGAACGCCGAGCAACTGACGAAGCACCTCGCGGCGGCCGCGCCGTGGGGCGC
>DATCVD010000796.1:0-7258 GCA_036567125.1 Pyrinomonadaceae bacterium
CGGGCCGGGACTTTCGAAAGTCCCGGCCCGCCGGTGAAGCGCGCCCTTAAAACTGAGGGCGCGGCGCGTTTAGAAGCGGTAGCGGAGGGCGAACTGCATGACGCGGCCCGGCCGATCCTCGCCGACCGGCGTCTGCATGCCGGTGAAGCGGCCGAAGTCGGAGGTCGGCTCGCCCGCCTGCGGATCGACGTTGAGGCCGAAGGACGAGATGGTGCCGAACCGCTGCGTGTTCGTCACGTTGAAGACCTCCCAGCGGAAGGTCAGGTCGTGGGTCTCGGCGTACCACATCTTGAACGTCTTGGCGAGGCCCATGTCGAGCGTGACGAAGCTGGGCAGGCGCAGCACGTTGCGGTCGCCGACCTCGCCGGCCCGCGCGTTGCGGAAAGAACGGTAGGCGGCGAGCGGGTCGGCGAAGACGTTCGGGCGGCCGTCCACGTTCGCGCTGTTGTCGGCCTCGATCGGCCGCGTGCGGACGCCGTTGCTCGTCAGCTGCCAGTTGGTCGCCCAGATGCCGATGTCGGAGGGCGCGTCGAAGGGCAGCCCCGAGTTGTAGCGGAAGATGCCCGACATCTGCCAGCCGCCGAGGATGGCGTCGGCGACGCGCGGCAGGTTGTTGAAGAGCGCGCGGTTGCGCCCGATGGGCAGCTCGTAGAGGAAGTTGGCGTTGATGTTGTGGCGGATGTCGAAGTCGGACACCGAGCGCTGCGCTTCCAAGTCGAGCGGCTGGCGGATCAGGCTCGTCAGCACGGCGTTGGATTCGAGCGACGAGGCGTCGTCCATCGACTTCGAGAAGGTGTAGTTGAAGTCGAGGAAGAAGCTGTTGCGGAACCGCTGCCGCAGCGAGAAGTTGCCGCCGTGGTAGTCGGCCGACCCGACGGTGGAGAAGACGCCGAGCGCGGCGTACTGCGGGTGGAAGAAGAGGTTCGGGCCGAGCGGGCCGGAGAGATCGTCGAGCACGGACTGGACGAACGTCCAGTCGGGCAGGTCGAAGGCGTCGACCTCGCCCGCGGCGCAGCCCGCCACCGAGCAGCGCGCGGCGAGGAAGTAGGCCGCCTGCGAGGGCGTCAGGGAAGGATCGCCGAGCAGGTCGCCGCCGAGCGTCGGGAAGACGTTCTCGAAGAACGGGATGCGCGGCACGTTCGGGCTGTCGAACGGCACGTTGGCGGCGCGCAGGTCGTAGAGCACGCCGGCCGCCTCGTACCACGTCTGGCCCGACTGCGGGTCGCGGATGTTGTTGAGGTGCATCACGTCGCGGATGAGGCCGAGGTTGCGGCCCATGCGCCCGACGTAGCTGGCCTCGAACGAGAAGCCCTTGGGCAGCTCGCGCCCGTAGGAGAGGTTCCACGTGTACTGCGTCGGCGTCGTGAGCCGGTCGTCGAGCGTCTGCTCGATGCGCTGGCTCTCGTCGGCCGGGAAGGTGAGCGGGAACTCGATCTGGTCGGCCGCGACGGCGTTGTACGGGTTGCCGACGCGGATGTTCTGGCCGATGCCGGTGAACAGGACGCCGGGCCGCGAGGTGGTGTTGATGGTGTTGGCCGCGACCGTGTCGGTCGAGACGAAGCCGAGCGAGTTGTTGAGGTCGAAGGTGACGGCGAGCTGGCTGCCGATGCGGTCGTAGACTTGGCGGAAGCCGCCGCGGATGACCGAGCGGCCCTCGCGGCCGATGGCGCGGCCGAACCAGTTGTTGCCGAAGTCGGGCGACCACGCGACCGAGACGGTCGGGGCGAAGTTGTTCCAGTCCTGCTCGTAGTAGCCGGGCCGGTCGTTGGCGCGGCCGGCGAAATCGACCGTGATCAGATCGTTGACGGCGCGGCCCACCTCGGCCGCCGAGCGGCGGCGCTCGAAGATGTCGCTCACGCTCGTCGTCGGCTTGACCTGAAAGCCGTCGACCTCGTAGACGGGCGTCGAGGTGCTCCAGCGCAGGCCGTAGGTCAGCGTCAGGTTGGAGCGGATGCGCCACGTGTCCTGCGCGTAGAATTCGTACTCCTCGGTGGCGAAGGTGCGCTCGGTCGGCGTGCCGACGGGCTGGAGGTTGCCTTCGAGATCGTAGGTCGAGCTGGTCGAGGTCTGCGAGAAGCGGCCGAGGACGGAGGCGACGGCCGCGCGCGCGTCGAAGATGCCGCCGGAGGAGAGCCGCAGGTCGGCCGGCAGGCCGGAGCCGAGCAGCGGGTTCGAGAGCGACGAGCCGGAGTTGGCGTAGAACGACGGGTTGACGATGGCCGTGTCGAAGGCGTTGGCGAACGAGACGCGGTTGTTGCGGATGAAGCGCACGTTGCCGCCGAAGCCGACGGTGTGCGTGCCCTTGATCCACGCC
Source organism: Pyrinomonadaceae bacterium (assembly GCA_036567125.1). Taxonomy (GTDB): domain Bacteria; phylum Acidobacteriota; class Blastocatellia; order Pyrinomonadales; family Pyrinomonadaceae; genus JAIVGV01. Next base: position 2,315 of record DATCVD010000796.1, read on the forward strand.
ACGTCGTCCGTGATGTTCCAGACCGGCGTGGTGCGCGACAGCCCGCGCGTGTAGTTGAACGGCTGGAAGACGAAGCGGAAGTTGATGGCCGTCCCGGCCTGATCCGGGTTCTGCGTGAACGCCTGCCGCGTCAGCCCGCCCCGCAGGTTGTTGACGAGCGAGCTGTTGATCGTCCACGAGTGGCCGACGACGAAGCCCTTCGGGTTGACGAAGAGGCTCGGGGCCGTCTGCCCGGGGAAGGCCGCGGGCTGGAGGTAGAAGTCGTCCTGATAGTTGCCGCGGACGAACATCGTCTGGTTGTCGGTGATGTTGAGATCGAACTTGGCGATGTGCGTGTTCAGCTTCACGTCGTTGCGGGCGTTGAAGCGGAAGCCGGCGGTGTTCAGGCCGTCGCCGGTCTCGAACGTGTTCGGCAGCGGCGCGGTCTGCAAGAGCGCGAGGCCGGCCGGGTTGACGCCGCCCGTCGCCGGGAAGAGCCGCGCGATGTCGGCGGGCGTCAGCGTCGTCGTGCCGCCCGAGACGTTCGGGAAGCGGACGATGCCCTGCCGCAGCGTGGCCGTCGGGACGGTCTGGAGGACGGAGACTTCGGAGGCGTCGCGGCGGCCCTCGTAGTTGTAGAAGAAGAAGAGGCGGTCGCGCTTGATCGGGCCGCCGAGCGAGCCGCCGAAGATGTTACGCAGCAGCTTCGGCCGGGCGAGGCGCTCTTCGCCGACGCGGTTGAGGCCGAGCTGCACCTGAAGGTCGTCGGCCGTGAAGCGGCCGGCCGCGTTGTTGAAGTAGTCGTTGGCGGTCGTGACCGTGTTGCGGTGGAAGTGGTAGAGGTCGCCGTGCCACTCGTTCGTGCCCGACTTGGTGACGAGCGAGACCTGCGCGCCCGACGAGCGGCCCTGATTCGCGGTCGGCACGGAGGTGACGACGCGGAACTCCTGCACGGACGAGGGGGTCACGCGCAGGACGCTCGAAAAGGCGTCGCCCGAGACGATGTCGAGGCCGCTCTGCTGCTCGTTCACGTCGATGCCGTCGAGCGTGACGTTGGCCTGATCGCGGCGGCCGCCGTTGACCTCGCCGAGGCGCGTGACGCCCGGCTGGAGCGAGAGCAGGCCGACGACGTTGCGCGCGTTCAGGGGCAGTTCCTCGACGCGGCGCGACTCGAAGGTCGTGCCGATGGTCGCGTCGGTCGTGTTGAGCGGGGCCTCGACGCCGGCCGACACGTCGACCGACTCGGTGACCGCGCCGACCTCCATCGTGACGTTGAAGTCCTGCGGCGTGTCGACGAGCGCGCTGAGGCCCGCGACGACGCTCTTCTTGAAGCCCGTGGCCTCGGCTTCGAGCCGGTAGGTTCCGGGCGGGATGAGCGAGAACGTGTAGCCGCCCTCGTCGTTCGTCGTCTGCGTGCGCGTGAAGTTGCGCTCGGCGTTCGAGAGCGTCACGGTCGCGCCGGCGACCGCCTGCCCCTGCGGGTCGGTGACCGTGCCGCGGACGGTGGCCGTGCCGGTCTGCGCCGCGGCCGAGAGGGCCGTCAGAGTCAGCATGAGTAGAGCGCACAGGGCGGCGGCTGCGGCGCGCCTGCGTGTCGGTGTAGCTGTGTTCATGTAGCCTCCAAGGAGAGTTCTCAAGGCCCGCCGCGCGCGGCTCGACAGGAGGGGTCGCTTGCGCGGCGGGATGAATGGAGTCGCCCGCGCGGGCCGTGCTGCGGGGCGAGGATTCCGAGCATCGGGGAGACGCTTCGGGGCCGCCACGAGGAAAAAACTGCGACGGGCTGGGCGGCAACGCCTCGAATATAGGCAACGGACGTTCCAGCGGCGCGCGCGGCGGGCGGCCGCGCGCTTCGGGCGCGCCCGGCCGGCGAGAAAAGGCCGCGGGGCGCGCGCGGGAGCCGCGCGCCTCCAAAAGATCGGCGTCCGCCTTTAGATTTTCGGATGAAAAAAGTAGAGCCGATCCAAATTTTCAGATCGGGCGGCGCGCCCGTCGCTCAAGCGGGGACGGCGAAGATGCCGGCGGCGCGCGCCGGCCATTCGGGCGGTCGGATCGGCTATTCGAGTGAGTCGAACAGGTGGCCGAGCTTCTGCTTCTTGGTGCGGAGGTAGTGGACGGCGGCGTCGTGCGGCTCGACTTCGAGCGCGACGCGCTCGATCACCTTCAGGCCGGCCTCTTCGAGCGCGCGCAGCTTGAGCGGGTTGTTCGACATGGCGCGCACGCGGCACAGGCCGAGGTCGAAGAGTATCTCGGCGCACTGCCGGTACTCGCGCAAATCGACGGCGAGGCCGAGCCGCTCGTTCGCCTCGACCGTGTCCGCGCCCTCGTCCTGCAAGGCGTAGGCGCGAATCTTGTTGATGATGCCGATGCCACGCCCCTCTTGGAGTTGATAGACGATTGCGCCGCGCCCCTCCGCCTCGATCATCTCCATCGCGCGGTGGAGCTGCGGCCCGCAGTCGCACTTGCGCGACGCGAACACGTCGCCCGTCAGGCATTGCGAGTGGATGCGGACGAGCGCGGGCGCGTCGGTGCGCAGCTCGCCTTTGAAGAGGGCGACGAACTCCTCGCCGGTGGTGAGCGAGCGGTAGCCGGCTATCCGGAAGTCGCCGAAGTCGGTCGGCAGCCGCGCCGCCGAGACGCGCTCGACCGAGAGAGCGCCCGGCGCGCACGGCGAAGTGGCGGCGGCGGCGGGCCGTGTGATGGCGTCGTCCTGCTGCAAAACTTCGGGTCGCTCCTTCAAGCGAGATCGGCCGCCGCCCGCCGGCCGCGGCGCGCGCGTCACGGACGCGGACGGCGGCCCGTCTCGTTAGTTCTTGATCGTCCGCGCGAATTATAGGAGCAACGCGCGGGCCGTCACAAGACGCGCCGGCGCGCGCCGAACTCCTTTGCTGCGGCGCGCGGGCGCGTTAAGATTCACACGCGGCAGACCGGTAGGGCCGGCGCCCGCGGCGCTTCCCGCCGGGCGCGTGGTGGACGATGCAAGAGGAGCAGCACCAAACGCTGGCGGCACGCGACGCGCCTTCGCAGCAGGAGCGGCGGCCCGCGCTCGTCTTCCTGCGCGGCGAGCAGCTGGGCGCGCCGATCCCGCTGGAGCGCGACGAGGTGATCTTGGGCCGCGCGCTCGAAGCCGACGTGCGCGTCAACGACGCGCGCGCCTCGCGCCTGCACGCGCGCATCCGCGTCGAGCGCGACGCCGAGACGGGCGCGACCCGCTACCGCCTCACCGATCTCAACTCGACGAACGGCACGCTCCTCAACGGCCGCTCGATCACGGAGGCGACCCTCGAAGACGGCGACAAGCTGACCATCGGCGAGCACCTGATCCGCTTCGCCATGCTCGACGACATCGACCGCGAGTTCCAGCGCCAGATTCACCGCCTGCTCGCGCACGACGAGCTGACGGGGCTGCTCACCTCGAAGTCGTTCATCTCGGAGCTGCGCCGCGAGGCCGCGCGCGCCGAGGTCGAACGCAAGCCCTTCTGCGTCCTGATGATGGACTTGGATCACTTCAAGCAGGTCAACGACACGCACGGCCACCTCGTCGGCAGCCAGACGCTCGAAGAGGTCGGCGCGATCATCACGCGCGCGCTGCGTGCGGGCGACGTGGCCGCGCGCTTCGGCGGCGAGGAGTTCGCGGCCTTCCTCCTCGAAGCCGACTGCGCGCAGGCTCTGGTCGCGGCCGAGCGCGTCCGCACGTCAATCGAGTCGCACCTGTTTTCGTCCACGCGCATCAGTTCGCCGTCGGACGACGGCCAGCGCACCTTGCGCATCACGATCAGCATCGGCGTCGCCGCCTACCCGCAGGACGCGCGCGACCCCATCGAGCTGATGGAGCTGGCCGACACCGCGCTCTACCACGCCAAGCAGCAGGGCCGCAACCGCGTCAGCGCCTTCTGCTACTCGCCCGTCGGCATCACCCGCCGCGACCTCCCGCCGCGCAGCAGCGAACAGTGAAGCGGCGGGCGGCGTCTGGCGGTCAGTCGTCCGTGCCGCGCCGGCCCGCCGGCCGCACGCCGACGGGGCGCGGCGGCTTACACGTCACGCGCAACGGACAACCGACTGCCCTCTACCGGCCGCCGACCACCGCTCAAAAATTGTTGGCCGCGTCGCCCCCGCGTTTGATATGATGCGGCCAGTTCAATTCCCCGCGCCCCCCGCAAACTGATCCCCGCGAACTTCCGCGCGCGCCCCCGCGGGCACGCCTGAGGACGGACGATGATCCTGTCGAGCAAGAGTCTGTCGCGCGCCTTCGTGCCGCTCGCGCTGCTCGCCTGCGCGCTCCCGGCATCGGTAGTGCCGGCGCAACAGCAGCGGCGGGAGCAACCGCCCGCGCGGCCCGCGTCGGGGCCGCCGGCGCAGCTTCCGACTCCTTCGCCGCAGAGTTCTTCGGAAGCTCCGTCGCAGCCTTCGCGGCAGGTCTCGGAGGACGAGGCCGACGTGGCGATCACGGCGAACGTGACGGCGAGTTCGCTGCGGTTCGAGGCCGTGCCGGACGTGACGGTCGAGTTCCCCGGCCGTCCGCGCCGCGAGACCGCGTGGGAGGCGGAGCGGACGAACCTGCCGCGGCCCGTCCAGCCCGGCGTGACCTACCGCGACGTGGGCGTGCGTTTGAAGATCGTCAGCGTCTTCGCCGACATCGACCGGATCGTCGCCGAAGCCCTCGGCGAAGTCCCGCCGTCCGACGACGGGGCGCAGCCGAACGCCCCGCCCCCGGCAAACAACACGACAACCACCGACGAGCGAGCGGACGCGACGAACGGAGCGGCCGCGACGAACGATGCGGCTGTGAGGAGTGAGACGGCCGCGACGAACGACGCGGGGCCGCGCGCTCCCACTTCGAGGCGCGCGCGCGCGCGGCCGCCGAGAAGGCAACGATGACAGTCGATGAAAGGCCGCGATGATAATTCATGAGGGGGCGGCGGTGGGCGCGCGCGCGCGGCGGGCGAACAGTTTCGCGCGGCCGTGGGT
>DATCVD010000797.1:0-9577 GCA_036567125.1 Pyrinomonadaceae bacterium
CTCGCCTGCGCCGCCATCGGCTGCGGCCCCGCCTCCGTCGGCGTCGGCCAGCTACTCGTCGCGCCGCCGACCGTCGACACCAACGGCGACGGCATCGTCGACGCCTTCTACTTCGGCCCCGGCAACCCGTTCGGCCTGCCCACCACGCCCGGCTTCCTCGCCCCGCTCGCGGTGACGACGCGGACGGCGGGCGGCCCCGCCAACGACCGCATCACGCTCTTCGGCGGCAACGGCGTCCGCGTCTTCCGCAACGACAGCGATCAGCACACCGTCAACGCCAAGATCGATTACAACGTGACCGACCGCGACAGCGTCGTGGTGAGCTACAACTTCGACCGGCAGGACTTCCCCGAGGCGGGCGTCGGCCGCAGCGTCGGCGGCTTCTTCCTCGACTTCGTCGGCGACTCCAACAAGATCGCCTCGACCTACCGCCGCACCCTCTCCGGCCAGACGATCAACGAGGCGCGCTTCAACTACTCGCGCCTGAACGCCCGCTTCGGCAACGTGGACGAGCGCACCCCGCCCGAGATCGGCTTCGGCGGCATCGGCCCCTTCGTCCTCGACCCCGACTTCAACATCTTCAACTTCGGCCTCTCGACCTTCGGGACGCCGACCTCGTTCCCGCAGTCGCGCATCGTCTCGGTCTACCAGTTCCAGGACACCCTGACGCACACGCGGGGCAACCACGGCATCAAGTTCGGGGCCGACATCACGCGCTCGGTCTCCGAAGACTTCCTGCTCTTCAACTTCCTCGGCTCGTTCACCTTCAGCGGGTCGCTCAGCAGCTTCAACACCGGGGGCACTCGGCCGAACAACACCTTCTTCGAGTTCTCGACCGGCCTCGATCTCAACGCCTTCGGCATCCCCGGCCTCTCGTTCGAGAACTTCCTCCTCAACCGCCCGCGCAGCGTCAGCTTCGCCTTAGGCGACCCGCGCCGCGAGGTGGTGCAGAACGACTTCTTCTTCTTCGCGCAGGACGACTGGCGCGTCCGCCCCAACCTGACCTTGAACTTCGGCATGCGCTACCAGGTCTCGTCGCAGCCCTTCAACTCGATCATCGGCCCCGTCAACGCGCGCGAGGCCGACCCGGCGACGGCCATCTTCAACACGGCCTTCCCGCTCGAACTCCGCACCGCGCGCGAGATCCCCGTCGACACGAACAACTTCGGCCCGCACGTCGGCTTCGCCTACTCGCCGAACTTCGGCTTCCTCGGCGACCGCTTCCGCGACGGGCGCACCGTCCTGCGCGGCAACTTCAACGTCACCTACGATTCGAGCTTCTTCAACATCGTCAACTTCACGGCGACGGCCGCGCCCTTCGCGGGCGTGGGCACCATCGTCCAGACGCGGCCCGGCTCGGCCGGCAGCATCCGCTTCCCCGACCTGCCTTCGACGCCCGCGCAGCTCGCGCTCACGCCCGGCACGCGCGGCGGCGACCCGCGCCTCTTCGACCAGTCGCCCATCGCCCCGAACTTCCACAACCCGTACACGCTGGCGTGGAGCTTCGGCGTCCAGCAGGAGCTGTTCAAGAACACCGTGCTCGAAGTCCGCTACGTCGGCAACCACGCGGTCGGGCAGTTCCAGCTCTACAACTCGAACCCGCGCGTGGACTTCTTGAACGAGGCCGGCCGCTTCCTCTTCAACGATCCGGGCCGCTTCACCAACGGCATCATCGGCCAGCCCGACCTGACCCCGGCGGGCGCGGCGGCCGGCAACGGCAACGGCCGCGTCAACCGCGACTACGGGCTGGTGACGACCACGGGCAACGGCGCGCAGAGCATCTACCACGGGATGCAGGTGCGCTTCGACACGCGCTTTAACCGCTACCTGACGGGCGGCGCGAACTACTCGTTCAGCCGCACCATCGACAACGTCTCCGAGATCGTCCCGGCCGCCTCGAACCTGAACAACTCGCAGAACCCGCTCGACCTCGGCGCGGGCGAGCGCGGGCTGTCGGCCTTCCACGCCAAGCACGTCTTCTCGGGCAACGTGCTCTACGAGCTGCCGTTCTACCGCGAGCAGCGCGGCTTCCTCGGCAAGCTCCTCGGCGGCTATCAGGTCAACACCATCGTGCTGGCCCGTTCGGGCCGGCCCTACACGCCCTTCCAGGCGTTCTCGACCTTCGACCCGTCGTTCAACTCGTCGCTCCGGCCCTACAACGGCAACCCCGACGCGCCAACGGGCACGGTCGCCTTCAGCGCCTTCGCCGCCCCGCTCATCGGCATCGGGACGGAAGTGCCCGCGGGCAACTTCATCATCTTCGACACGCGCAACCCCGGCACGCCGGGCCGGGTCGTGACGGCCGCGCAGGCTTTCTCGGAGGCGCGCCTCGTCTACAACGACTTCGGGCTGCTCGCGCTGCTCGAAGACGATCCGCGCGGGGCCGTCGAGTTCTACAACCCGGAGGCCTTCCTGATCGCCCGCTCGCCCTACGGCATCGGCCGCAACACGTTCTTCGGCGACACGTTCGCCACCGTCAACGCGTCGATCTTCAAGACGACGCGCGTCGGCGAGGGCAAGAGCCTAGAGTTCCGCGTCGAGGCGTTCAACCTGCTCAACCACCGCAACTTCGGCATCCCCGACCCCATCGTCGAGGACGCCTACGACGGCACCATCTCCAGCAGCTTCCAGAACTTGGGCTTCAACAACGGCGGGAACCGCACCGTCAGGTTCGGCCTCCGCTTCCTGTTCTAGCCCGCGACCAGCAACACGCGGCCGCCCCCCGGCGGCACGCGCTTCGACGGGGAGAGAGGGTCGGCAACGGCCCTCTCTCCTTATGACTTGTGATCACCGAATCCGCACGGCTCGTGGTTGCCGAAAACGCCTTCATCCCGCGCGCCGCGCCCCGGCGCGCGTCGCTTCGCTTCGCGGTCGGCCTTTTCCGATCCGGGAGGTTCATCCGATGTTTCGCCGACAAGTGCTCTCGCTCGTTCTCGTCCTATCCGTCCTGTCATCTTCGCTCGCCGGTTCGCCGCCGCTGCAGGCGGCGGGCGGTCAGGTCGCCGGCACCGTGACCGACCCGAAGGGCGCGCTCGTCGTCGGCGCGGCCGTCGCGCTGCTAGACCCCGTCAGCAACCAGACCTTCACGGCCGTCACCGACAGCCAAGGCCGCTACCAGATCGCCGGACTCCCGGCAGGCTCCTACGTCCTGACCGTCTCGGCGCGGGGCTTCCGCGACGCGCGGCGCGAGAACGTCCGCGTCGAGGAGGGCCGGGCGGCGGCCGCCGACGTGCGGCTCGAACTGCCGGCGGTCGAGGAGACGGTCACGGCCACCGCCGCCGCCGGCCCGTCAGCGCGCGCCAACGCCGACCCGAACTACCGGCAGCTCCGCCAGAAGCTCGACTCCGAGCAGTTCACCGGCGACTACGCCGTCGTCAACAACCTCGTCCTGCGGCGCGACGCCGCGACCTTCACGCTCCGCAGCGGCGAACTCTACTTCCTCGCCCCCGTCCTCGGCCGCTCGACCGGCGCGGTCTTCTTGGGCGACGGCGAGCTCTCGCTCACGCCGCCGACCGAGACCGAGCGCGCCAGCCTCGCCATCTTCAACGAGAAGCCCGCGCTCTCCGAGCAGTTCACGCAGCTCGTCGTCCGCTTCACCGACAAGACCTTCGACGAGGTGAAGGCTTCGCCCAACGCCGCGATGCGTGTGGGCGGGGCGCAGGCCAATCGTGCGCGCGACCTCTACCGCGAGTACCACACGATGCTGCGCAAGCGGTTCCGCTTCAACGTCGAGCTGCGCGCCCTCGCCGATCTCTACTCGCCCGAGCGGCCCGGCTTCTTCACCGCCTTCGTCACAGGCAAGCGCCACGGCAAGCTCGTCTTCCAGCTCGACCCGCTCGGCATCCCCGAGGTCGCGCCCGAGAAGGTGATGCTGATGAGCTACGGGGAGCGCGACGGCGGCGTCTGGACGGCCTTCTACCTCGCCGGCGAGTACCAGCGGCGCACCGCGACGAGCAACCAGGACAACCGCCTCGTCGACATCACGCGCCACGAGATCGACGGCGTCATCCGCGGCACGCAACTGACGGCCTCGGACACCGTCTCCTTCCGGCCGCTGCGCCCCGGCACGCGCGTCCTGCCCTTCGAGCTGTTCCGCTCCTTGCGCGTCGGCAGCGTCAGGGACGAGCGCGGCCGCGAACTCGACTTCGTGCAGGAGGGCAAGGACGAGGACGCGGACTTCGCCGTCCTGCTGCCCGAGGCGCTGGAGGTGGGCAGGACTTACCGGGTGACGGTGCAGTACGCGGGCGGCGACGCGATCCGCGATTCGGGCGGCGGCAACTTCTACCTGCTGCCGCGCTCGACGTGGTACCCGAACGCCGCCAACAGCGGCGCGTTCGGCGACCGCGCCGCCTTCCGCATCACCTTCCGCTACCCGAAGGACATGACCTTCGTCGGCACGGGCCGCCTCGCCGAGCCGGAAAAGGTCGAAGGCGACATGAAGCTGACGCACTGGACGAGCGGCGACGTGGAGTTGGCCGTCGCCGGCTTCAACTACGGCAAGTTCAAGGTGGCCGAGGCGAAGGATCAGGAGTCGGGCGGCTACGAGGTGCAGTTCTTCGCCAACCGCGACGTGCCCGATCAGATTCGCCAGCTCCAGAACAAGCTGAAGACCATCGCGGGCGACGCGCCGTCGGTCGCCGCCGAGGCCGCGGCCATCGAGTCGGCCTCCACGACGGGCGCGGCCGAGCAGCAGTTGGCCGAGGCGCAGAACTCCATCCGGGTCTTTAGCGCCTTCTTCGGCCGCCCGCCCTACGGCCGCCTCGCCATGACGCAGCAGCCCTTCGGCAACTTCGGGCAGGCGTGGCCGACGCTCGTCTTCATGCCCTACACGGCCTTCCTCGACGAGACGACGCGCGCCTCGCTCTTCGGCGCGCAGGGCGCGGCCGACTCCTTCTGGCAGTACGTCGGCCCGCACGAGATCGCGCACCAGTGGTGGGGCCACATGCTCGGCTGGACGAGCTACCACGACCAGTGGATGAGCGAGGGGTTCGCGGAGTTCTCCGCCTCGCTCTACGTCCAGTTCGTCAAGCGCGACCTGAAGAAGTTCACCGACTTCTGGGAGGGGCAGCGCCGGATGATCGTCGAGCCGCAGCAGGCCACGCAGGGGCGCAGGCCCTACACCGTCGGCCCCGTCACGCAGGGCTACCGGCTCAACAGCGGCAAGACCGGCTCGGTCGCGCGCTTCATGATCTACCCGAAGGGCGCTTACATCCTCCACATGCTCCGCATGATGATGTACGACCAGCGCGCCCAAGACCCGGACGCGCGCTTCAAGGCCATGATGCAGGACTTCGTCAAGACCCACTTCAACCGCGACGTCTCCACGCTCGACTTCAAGCGGATCGTGGACAAGCACCTGACGGCCGACATGGACTTGGGCGGAAACAAACGCTCCGACTGGTTCTTCGCGCAGTGGGTCTACGGCAAGGAGGTTCCCGCCTACCAGTTCGACTACTCGATCGGTTCGGCGGGCGGACGTGCGACGCTGACGGGGCGGCTCACGCAGTCGGGCGTCTCGGACAACTTCACCATGCTCGTGCCCGTCTGGGTGGATTACGGCAAGGGCTGGACGCGGCTCGGCGCGGCCACGGTCGTCGGCAACTCGGCGGTCGATCTGGCGAACGTCCCGCTGGCCGCGCCGCCGAAACGCGTCGCCATCTGCGCGCTCAACGACGTGCTCGCGACGAGCATCCAGAACAACAGGCGGTAGAGGCCGCCGCCGGTCGGGAAAAAGGAAAGGGCGGGGACTCAAGCCCCTGCCCTTTCGCTCGCCCGCCGCGCGGCCGGCCTCTACGGCTGGCCGAACCTCAGCCGGTACTCCTGCGAGTTCATGAACCCGTTGACCATCTGGCGGATGTTGTTCGGGTCTTGCTTGATGACTCTCAGCCAAGCGTCGTAGCCCGACTGCTCCGGCGTCCTCCTCAGGTAGCCGTAGTACTGCATCGAGACGAACGCCCCGTGGTACTCCGCCGCGTCAACCTCGTTCGACTGCACGACGGCCCTGAGCACCTGCGCCTTCGTCAGCGTGTTGTTGTCGAGCGCGTCGATCAACTGCTGGCGCGTGAGAGTCACCTGCGCCGTGCCCTCGAAGTCCTGCGGGTTCTCGGTCGTGATCTGCTGCACGCCGTACCTGCCGAGGAGCGCATCGACGTAGTGCTGGCTGCTCACCAGCCCGTAACGCATCACGAAGTCGCCGCGCCGCGTGAAGGCGGCGGCGTAATCGGCGCGCCGGGCGAAGACCTCCGGCGGGGTCGCTCCCGCAAGCGAGCGCATGTCCGGGGTGATCTCCTCGTAGAAGGGCCGGCGGTCGTAGGCCACGCGGTAGTAGAGGTAGGCGTAGAAGCCTTTGAGGTAGAACTCCGGCGACTGGAAGAACGACTGCGAGACGAGCAGGCGGTCGCAGCCGGCCGAGGGCGCGAGCGGGTCTTGGTTGTTCACGTTCGGGCAGCGGTCGAGCACGCCCGTCCACGGCTCGCCCGGCTCGGGCTCGCGCGACAGGAAGTCGAGGTAGTGCTGGCGGACGAAGAAGGTCGATCTTTCAATCGGGTTCTGCTGCGCCGCCCCGCCGTCGTTGTCCTCGATGGTGATGAAGGCCGAGGAGGTCTGGCCCAAGTTCCAGTTCTCGCTCGGGTTCAGGAGCACGGCGGTGAAGTTCTCGGAGCCTTCGACGTGCGCGTCGTCGATGACGGGGATGTCGAACGTCTTCGCCGTCTCGCCCGGGGCGAAGACGAGCGTGTCGACCGAGGTGGCGTAGTCGCAGCGGGCGAAGGCCGCGCCCTGCGAGGCGTCGGCGCACGGGATCAGGAGGGTTGAGCCGTCGACGGTGCGGTACGAGACGGAGGCGGTCGCGCTCGCGTCGCCCGTGCGCGTCACCGTGGCCCTCACCCGGCCGTCGCCCTCGCCGACGATGTAGCGCGCGCCGATCTGGAACCTCCGCGCGGGCGTGCCGACGAAGTTCACGACGCGGCTCGGTTCGACCACCCCGAAGGCCACCGCGTCCGGCTCGAAGTCGAAGTTCACGCGCGACGACAGCGAGACGAAGATCGAGTAGCTGGCGTGAGGGAACAGGTTGATGAACGAGTAGCTGCCGTCGGCGGCGGTGACGGTCGTCCTGAAGCCGCCGATCGAACCGTTGAGCGAGATCTCGATGCCGGGGATGGGCGTGCCGTCGGGCCGGCGGACGTGGCCGCTGACCGAGTAGATGATCGGGGTGGCCGTGAAGTCGACGCCGGTCTGATCCGCGTCCACGACGTTGACGGCGCGGCTCTGCGGGCTGACGCTCAGGAAGAGGTTCGGCTCCGGCGTGACGGTGTAGCTGCCGGCCGGCACCGTGAAGGAGTAGTTGCCCTCGGCGTCCACGCCCGTCGTCGCCGTGCGCGTGCCGGCAAGGCGGATCGTGAACGAGGCGAGTTGGGCGTGGCTCGCGGGGAACGAGATGCGCCCGGCGATCCTGAAGGTCGGCGGCGGCGGCGGCGGCGGGGTCGCGCCGGGCAGCGGCTGCCAGCTCACCATGCTGAAGGCGTCGGCCTTGGACGAAACCTGCTGTAGGTTCGTGCCGTCGGCGAGCATCGTGAAGAGCCCGCCCGCGCCGAAGGCGATCTTCTGCCCGTCGGGCGAATAGATGGGGCGGCGCCCGCTGCGCGAGTTCGGCAGCGTCCGCGGGTTCGATCCGTCGGCGTTCATCTCGTAGATGGTCTCGCCGGACTGCCCGTTGAGTCGGCGCAGGAACATGATCTTCGACCCGTCGGGCGACCAGACGGGGTCGCTGTCGAAGAAGGCCGGATCGTTGTTGAGGAACGTCTGGCCCGTGCCGTCCGCGTTCACCGTCCCGATGTCGGCGGTGGAAGTCCAGTAGAGCAGCTTCGTGCCGTCGGGCGACCAGTCGACGCTCTGGATCGACGGCAGGTTCCGGGCGAGGTCGCCGACGACGGGCGGCCCAATGGTGTTGACGACCTTGATGCCCGTCCGCTCGCGGATGAAGGCGATGGCCGCGCCGTTGGGCGACCACGTGGGCGGCGTGTCGTTCGCCACGCTCGTGGCGAGCGTGCGCGCCTCGGAGCCGTCGGCGTTGGCGACGCGGAGTTCGCTCGTGAAGTTGTCGGGGTGTTGGCTGACGAAGGCGATGCGCGTGCCGTCGGGCGACCAGGCGGGCGCGAAGATGCGCGGGCCGGCGACGATCCGCGTCTCCCCCGTCCCGTCTTCGTTGATGACGTAGAGTCCGTCGTTGAAGAGGCTGAAGGCCAGCTTGCCGTTGCCCTTCGGCCGGACGACGTTCGCCGCGACCGAGGCGGCGGCCGACGCGGCGTTGTTCGCCGCCGCGGGATCGGGCAGCGCCGAGGAGACGCTCGCGGAGGCCGTGAGCGTCGTGTCGTCGGCAGCGCCCGCGTTGACCTCGACGGTGACGAGCGCGCTCCGCGCGGCGCCGACGGCGAGGCTGGCGAAAGTGACGGTGCGCGCGTCGCCCGCCCCGCCGCAGACGCCGCCCTCGGACGAGCAGGAGACGAACGTCACGCCGGCCGGGAGCGCGACGTTCAGGACGACGTTGGGGGCGTTCGCGCCCGCGAGGTTGGAGACGCCGAAGAGGTAGGTCAAGCGCCCGCCCGCGGGAACCGGATCGCGCAGGGCCGCGGCGGAGGCCGCCAGATCGGCGAAGTCGACGAGCGTCGTCTCCGAGTCCGTGTTGTTGGCGGTGATGACCTCCGCCTCGTTCGCCGCGACCGCGGCCGTGGCGGTCAGCGTGCGCACGGCGGGCGCGGTGACGACGACGGTGACCGTGGCGCTCGCGCCGCCCGCGAGCGATCCGAGTTCGCACACGACCGGCCCCGTCCCGCCGCACGCCCCCTGACTCGCGGCGGCCGAGACGAAGGCGGCCGCCGCCGGCGGCGTGTGGGTCAGCCGCACGCCCGTGGCCGGCAACTCGCCGGCGTTGGTGACGGTGACGGTGTAGGTCAGGTTGTTGCCGAGCAGGACTGGATCGGGCGCGTCGGCGATTGCCACGGCCAGATCGACGGACGGGGCGATCTTAGCGACGAAGGCTTCGGTGCCGCCCGAGTTAGTCGCCTTGAGCGGCGCGACGACGGGGAAGTTGGAGGAAGTCGTCCGGCCGACGACGTAGGCCGCGCCGCTCGCGTCGGCCGCGATCCCCGTGCCCCGATCCGAGCCGAAGCCGCCGAGCGGCGTCGAATAGATAACGTTGCTCGTCGGCCCGAGCTTGAGGACGAAGGCGTCTTCGCCGCCGGCGCCGGCCTGCACGGGGTTGACGGCCGGGAAGTCGAACGCCCCGGCGGAGCCGGTGACGTAGGCGTTGCCGGCGGGGTCGAGCGCGATGGCGAGGCCCTCGTCCGAGGACGACCCGCCGTGGAAGACCGAGTAGTCGAGCGCCGAGCCGGCGGCGTCGAGCCGCGAGACGAACAGGTCGGGGCCGAAGGAGTTGAGCGCCGTCTGCCGCGGCCCGGCCGTGGGGAAGTTCGCCGAGAAGGTGCGGCCCGTGACGTGCGCGCGGCCGGAGGAATCGACCGCGACGGCGCGCCCGTCGTCGAGCGTGTCGCCGCCGAGGTAGGTGGAGTAGAGGGCCGCG
>DATCVD010000798.1:0-7107 GCA_036567125.1 Pyrinomonadaceae bacterium
GCCGCGGCGACCGCCGCCGGGCCGCCGTCGTAAAACGTCCGGGCGAGCGCGGTCATGGTCACGAGCCAGCCGAAGAGCGTGAGCAGGAGCGCGAGGCCGATGCGCGCGGAGAAGAGTGCGACGGCGAGCCAGCCCGTGCCGACGAGGCCGCCGCGCGTGATCAGGAAGTAGGGCAGGAGCGCGAACAGGATCATGCCGACGGCGTAGATGAAGACGGAGCGCGGCGAGAAGGCGCGCGCGACGAGGCGGTGCACGTTGCGCAGCGCCCAGCCGAGGCCGTGGCGCGCGGCGGCGAGCCAGAGGTGCGCGGCGAGGAGCGGGAGCACCAAGCCGAGCAGGAGCAGGCGCAGCGACCAGTAGAAGACGTAGGCCCAGCGCACCTGCGGCTTGCGCTGCGCGGCGGATTCGTCGGAGTCGGCGGAGCCGGCGCTGTCCGCCGCGGAGTCCCCCGAGAAGGTCTCCGCGATCGCGGCGGCGTCGGCCGCCGGGTCGTGGCGCACGCGCCGTTCGAGCTTGTTCATGCCCCAGACCGTGAGCACCGTCAGCGCGAGCACGGGCAGGCCGAGCAGCAGCACCTTCCAGAAGCCCGTGAGCGAGCGCACGACGAGCGGCACGGCGCGGCGGTGGCCGACGGCGTAGTAGGCGCAGCCCGCGAGCACGACGAACAGCAGCACGGGGACGACCGCCGCCAGCGCGAAGGTCAGGAAGACCTGCCACGTCGTGGCCTCGCGCGTCGTGATGAACAGGCCGCACGCGCTGGCGAGCGCGGCGTAGAGCACGGCGAGCGCGGCGAGCGCCGGCCAGTCGCGCAGCAGCCCGCGCGCCGCCGAGCCGATTGCTGAGAGAACGTCTTTGGTCATCGGTTTACCTTCACTTGCCGGGGATGTCGTGGATGCAGGCTTTGACACACAACCAGCGCCCGCCTCTTTTCACCCACACGGTCATCGCCAGAAACTTACCTTCGATAGGCTGACTGGCCTTCCTGGCCTTGATCGAGTTCGACGCCGTCACGACTGCCGTGTCGCCGTAAAGCTCCACGGCCGAAACTTCGACCGCCGACGATTCGATGACGAGGGAAGGATCAGGTTTTAGCAGGGCCAGATACTGCGCCCTGTTGCTGCCCCCGAGGAAAGAGAACTCCTCGGCCAGCAGGCGATCCATCGCGGCCGCGTCGCCTTTCACCTCGGCCGCATTCCACGCCCGGACGAGGGCGCGTAACTCGCCCTCGGCCGCCGCCTTCTCGTCCCGAGGTTGGCCGGGGGCGGACGCGGCCGGCAGAAGTGCGAGCGCCAGCAGGAGGGCCAGCCTCACCGGGTTCGATTTCGGCATCACGCTCTGAGCCTCTACTTCCGGTCGAGGATCGTCAGCCGGCCGCTGGCCGTGTTCGACTGGACGTTGGGCTGGTACATCAGCTCGACGCGCGCCGGGCCGACGCGGAAGTCGCCCGGCTCCTGCACGCGCATCGCGTACTGGAACGTCGCCTTGCCGTCGAACCAGTCGAGGAAGAAGGCCGTGCGCTCGTCGCGGAACTCGCGCGCGTTGTACCAGTCAGTCCAGCCCTCGCCCGCGTCGCGCTGGTCGAAAGCCCCGACCGACTCGACCTGCTCCGCGCCGGCCGGGATCGGGTCTTCGATCAGCAGGTACGGCGCGGGATTTCCTTCAATCGTCAGGCGCACGACGATCAGCTCGCCCGAACGCAGCTCGTTGCCTATCGGCTCGGTGCGCCACTTCAGCTTGTCGCCGTCCTGATCGAGCCGCAGGCGCAGGTACTCGCGGTTGATCTTCAGCCCGGAGGCGGACTGCGGCGCGGTCTGCTCCTCGGTCGTCGAGAAATCGACCGTGGCCGACAGGTAGACGACGCCGCGGCCGCGCTTGACGACGCGGACGGGGACGGAGCCGCCGACCTGCTCGTTCTTGCGCGTGACGACGAACGACTGCCCCTTCGCGGCGTTGGCCGCCGTGACCTGCTGCGAGAGCACCTGCTCGCCGCCGACATAGACTTCGAGCGCGTAGTCGGGCGAGAGTTCTTGGCTGACGCGGAGGTAGTCGGTCAGGCCGAAGATGGCGAAGGCCGTCTGGCGGGTGGAGACCCAGAAGCGGCCGTTGTTGCGGCTCTGCGCGAGCCAGCGCGCGGCCTTCGGCAGCACCGGCGACTCGGGCGCGATGTTGGCGAGCGCCTTCACCGAGAGGGCCGTCGCCTCGACGTTGTTCTCCTCCGCGTAGTCGGGCGCGATCTGGCGGCGCGAAGGCCAGTGCGCGTCGAAGTCGGACTGCTGGGCCGTGCGCTCGATCTCGGAGGCGAGCTGGCGCGCGCGGTTCTGATCGCCGCGGGCGCGAAGTGTGAGCGCGAGCAGGGCGCGGCCGTAGGGCTGGAGGCGGCCGCGGTTGTCGAACATCTGATCAATGAAGCGCGCGTCCGCGCCGCCGCTCTGTT
Organism: Pyrinomonadaceae bacterium; assembly: GCA_036567125.1. Lineage (GTDB taxonomy): Bacteria > Acidobacteriota > Blastocatellia > Pyrinomonadales > Pyrinomonadaceae > JAIVGV01. The sequence goes on from DATCVD010000798.1 coordinate 2,435, forward strand.
GCAGGGCGTAGATCATGTAGGCGCGCGTCTCGGTGCCGATCTCCTTGCCGGATTCGTCGCGGCCGGCGTCGAGGAGCGAGGCGAGCTTGCCGCGGGCCGTCTGGACGCGGCCGTCGTCGACCTCGTAGCCGGCGCGCGAGGCCATGATCAGGCCGTCGACGACGTAGGCCGTCATCCACGCGTCGGTCTTGTCGTCCGCCCACCAGCCCCAGCCGCCGTCGTCGTGCTGGAGCTTGGCGAGGCGGTCGAGACCTTTCCTCACCTTGCGGTTGATGTTGTTCGTGTCGCGGATCGAAGCCTGATCAACTTCGCGCAGGGCGTTGGCGACGACGACGGTCGGCAAAAACGATGACATCGTCTGCTCGACGCAGCCGTACGGATAGCTGGTCAGGTAGTCGAGCGCGCCGAACAGCGTCGCCGCGACCGACGGCGCGGCCTCGACGCGCAGCGTGCGCGCGCGCGGGTCGGCGTTCGCGGGCAGGTTGAGGGTGACGGTGCGCTCCTCGTCGCCCTCGCCCGAGAGCGTGACGACCTGCCCGCGCGCCTGCTTCAGCCCGCGCGGGACGACGGGCATCGTCAGCTCGACGGCGTCGGACTCGGCGTCGGTCAGAGCCTTCGCAAGCAACGTGATGTCGCCGGTCTGCGGCGCGCTGACGCGCCAGTTGACGCGGTGCTCGCCGTTCGCCGGGATGGTCACGGTCTGCGTCGGCGGGTCGAGCAGTTGCGCGCCTTGAAGTTGCAGCGAAATCTGCGTCGTCTTCTCCTGCTTCAGGTAGTTGTGGACGATGCCGGAGAAGGTGACCTGATCGCCCGCGGTCAGGAAGCGCGGCATCGCCATGCGGATGAGCACGTCCTTGCGCGAGAGCACCTTCGAGGTGGTCGCGCCGACCTTCGTGTCGGCGGTGACGGCGCGGGCGGTGGCGCGCCACGTCGTCAGGTTGTCGGGCAGTTCGACCTTGACGGTCGCGCGGCCGTCCGCGCCCGTCATGACGGCGGGCTGCCAGTAGGCCGTGTCCTTGAAAATCTTGCGCACTAGGGGCCGGACGAGTTCGCCCTCGTCCTTGAGATCGGCGAGCTGGTTGGTGCGCCGCGTGCGCGCGAGCTGGATCGGGGCCGCGCCCGCGTAGCCGGTGAAGGTGAAGTTGGTGGAGAAGGCCGTGTTGACCTCGTTGTAGCGGCGGCCGTAGAAGTCGCGGCGGATGTCGGTCGCGGACTCGCCGCGGACGCTGTAGATGGCCTCGTCGACGACGCCGAGCGAGACCTCCGCGTTCGCGGCCGGGCGGCCGTCGCCGTCGCGCGCGACGATGGTGTAGGAGACGGTCTCGCGCGGCTTCAGCTCGTTCTTGTCGGGGATGATTTCGAGCTTGAGCAGCTTGTCGCGCGGCGGGACGACGATGGAGGCGTCGCCCGTGTGCATCTCGCCGTTGCGGACGTAGGTGACGGCGAGGAAGACGTTCGGCGCGTAGCTCGCCTCGACGGGGATGTCCAAGACGACGGCGCGGCCGGTGGTCGAGACCTGCCTGACCTGCATGACGTTCATCAGCTCGGTCGTGACCAGCAGGTGGGCCTTGTCCGTCGGCAGCAGCGCCATGACGTGCGCGGTCTCGCCGACGCGGTAGGTCTTCTTGTCGGGGACGAGCTTGATCTGCGCCTCGCCCTGATACGAATAATCGGTGAACGAGCTGCCGCGGTCGGCCACCCAGATCGAGCCGCCGAGCGAGGTGATCTGCTTGCCCCCCTCGTTGACTATCGTTTTGATCTGGATGTTGCCCGGCCGCTCGACGCGGTAGTCGAAGAAGGCCTCGCCCTGATCGTTCGTCTGCGCCGAGCCGGACGAGAGGTCGCGCTCCTTCAGCTTGTAGTCGTAGTAGGTGTTGCCGTAGTCGTTCTTCTCGACGCGCTCCCACGTCTGCTCGACGAATTTGAGCGTGACCTGCGCGGGCCGGGGCCGCCCCTCGTAGTCGCGCGAGCGGACGCGGATGCGCGCCGTGTCGCCCTCGTAGTAAACGTAGCGCTCGGTCTCGGCGTCGGCGACGACGCTCCCGCGCGTGCCGACGAAGTTGCCCGAGCCTTCCATCACGCGGCGCGCCGGATCGGTGACCTGCGCTTCGAGGCGGTAGGTGTAGTCCCAAGCCTCGCGCTCGCCGGGCTGCGGGACGTTGAACTCGACGGCGAGGTTGCCTTCGGCGTCCGTCTGCCCGTCGCCCTCCCTGACCATCGGGTCGTTGTAGCCGTCGTAGTAGTAGCCGGTGTTGTCCTCCCCCGAGTCCTCCGTGCCGAACTCGTCGATGGGGTCGGCGGGCTGGTCGAAGAAGGAGGGGTAGTAGCGCTCGCGGTAGATGTAGTACTTCACGTCGGCGCGGGCGACGGGCGCGCCGAAGAAGTAGCGGGCCGAGACGTTGAACTTCATGCCCGTCCCCGTCGGGATAAACTTCTGCGGGGCCGTGACGGTGACCTTGTATTCGGGCTTCTTGTATTCCAAGACCTCGAAGGAGCCGCGGGCCGTGCCGCTCTCGGTCGCCGCCGTGATGCTGTAGTAGCCGAGCGGCGCGCCTTCGGGGATGTCGAACTCGCCGGAGAACGTGCCGCGCGAGGAGAGCGTCGTCTCGCGCTCGGCGATCTTCGCGCCCGACTGATCCTCGATGCTGACGGTGACCGCGCCGGTCGGGAGCTGGTAGCCCTGCTGGGTGCGGCGGCGCAGGATGCCCTTGTAGAAGACCTTCTGCTCGGGGCGGTAGACGGGGCGGTCGGTGTAGACGTAGCTCGTCAAGTCTTCGGCGGCCGACTCTCCGTCGCCGCCGTAGCCGCCGAAGTAGTAGGAGTCGAGATCGGAGATGGCGAAGTTCTCGCGCTCGTTCGCCATGATGACGTAGGACGGGTTCGCGTCGCCGCCCCCGCCTTCGCCCTCCTCGCCCTCCTCGCCCTCGCCCTCTTCCGGGGCGGCGGCGGGCGTCTGCCGCGCGCCGGGTTGCTGCTTGACGTTCGTGCGGTAGAGGCCCTGATCGTCGGTCGCGCCGGAGACGAGCGAGTCCTTGCCTTTATACACGTCGACCTTGACGCCCGCGCGCGGCGCGCCGGTCTGGCGGTTGACGGCGTAGACCATCAGTCTCCCGTCGCGCGAGGTCTTCTGCACCATCGTCAGGTCGGTGACCATCACGAGGCCGTAGGCGCGCAGGTCGCCGTTGACCGCCTCGACGACGTAGACGCCCGGCTCGCGCTTGCCGAGGGGCACGGGCCGGCGGTCGTACTCGGCCGTGAGCGGCGGCAGCTTCTCGCGCCAACTCGAAACCATCTGATCGGGGTTCAGGAGCGGCACGCGCGCGTAGTCGGCGACGTTTAGGGGCGTGCGCTCGGCTTCGAGTTCGGCGTCCGGGTTGCGGAAGGTCTGGTTGAAGCGGCGGCGCGACTGGTTCTTCAGCTGCGAGCGGAAGTAGTCGCGGAACCAGAGGTGGAAAGCGGCCTTGAAGGCACGCACTTTCTCCAGGAAGGACGGGTTGCGCTTGCGGAAGTAGCTCTCGAACTCGCTCTCCTCGTCCTCGCCGAACTGGTGCGGGTTCTCCAGCTGGTGGAAGAATTTCGCCGGGTCGTTGACGCGATAGACGCGGAAGTCGATGGCGTCGATGTCGCGGTAGTTGAGCCAGAGGCGCGGCCGCTCGTTCGTGCCGTAGGAGCGGTTGGTGAGCAGCGAGAAGAAGGGCTTCGCGGGCTTCGTCGGGTCGCGCTCGGTGTACTCCTGTCCGGGGAACCACTCGCCGGCCGAGTAGCCCGCGGCGAGCGAGCGCAGCCGCCAGAAGCTGAAGGAGAAGATGGCGAAGAAGACCGCCAGATAGATGAGAACCGACTTCAGGAGTTTGCTGTTCATGGGATTCCGGCTCGCGTGCTCAGGCCCTCGAAAATCCGACGCCGCGCGTCGTGCGGCTCACCGCAAAATCTTCAGACGGTAGAAGCCCAGAAAATTCCGGTTGTGCTCGACGGGCCGCCAGCGCCGGTCGGGGTGGCGGTCGAGCACGGCGAGGCGCAGCTTCCTGACCTCGCCCTTGTCCGTCGCCGAAGCGCCCGTGTGGTAGACGACCCAGTCGGACGCGCCCTCGGATTCCCGGCGCGCCGGGCCGAGGAAGATCATCACGTGGTACGGGTAGCGCTGCGCCCACGGCTGGTGGAAGAAGACGAGATCGCCGGGCCGCGCCTCGCGCCGGTCGCGGCCGACGAACTCGACGTTGAAGTTCTTGAGCGTGCGCGCGTCGGCGAACTCGCTGAAGGAATCGTCCGTCAAGTCCGACTCGCGGAAGGAGCCGAACGCGGTGCGGAACAGTTTCTCGCCGAGCAGTCCGCCTTCGAGCGTGTAGGCGCGCACGTCGGGCGCGAAGGCTTCGTAGGGCGCGCCCATGCGCGCCAGCCAGCGGCGGTCGTGCGGCCTGAGCGCCTCGCGCCAAGCGAAGCGGACGAGGCCGGCGCAGTCGCGCTGCCCGGCGTTCCACTCCCGGCTCGGCTCGTAGAACTGCTGCTCGGCGATGCCGGTGAACCAGCGGCGGAAGTTTTCGCGGTCGTTGTGCGTGTGCAGCTCGGCCGCGTCGGGGATGCCGTCGGCGTCGGCGTCGCCGGACGCGGAGACCGTCTCGGCAGGGGGCGCGGGAGTCGTTGCCGCCGACGTTGCGGCGGCCGTCCCCTCGGGC
>DATCVD010000799.1:0-4068 GCA_036567125.1 Pyrinomonadaceae bacterium
CCGCCGCGCAGTTGACGAACGACGCGGGCGTCGGGACGGAAGCGGCCGACGCGAACCTCAGCCCGGCCGTGCGCCGCCTGCGGCACGGCGTCTTCCTCGACTACGGCTACGTCGTCTATAACGCGCGGCTCGAACGCGCGACGGGACGGCCCCGGCTCACCGCGCAGGTGCGCCTCTTCCGCGACGGCCGGCTGGTCTTCACGGGCGGCGTCACGCCGGTGGACGCGGCGGGGCAGGCGGACGTGAGGCGGCTCGTCGCGGGCGGCCGCCTGCAAGTCGGCGCGGAGTTGGCCCCCGGCGACTACGTCCTGCAGGTCGTCGTCACCGACACGCTCGCCGGCGGCAAGGGCGGCGACGGGAAGGGCGTTGCGACGCAGTGGGTGGACTTCGAGATCGTCAAGTAGCTTTCGCGCGCGGCCGCGCTTAAGAGCGCGCCAAGAAGACGACCGAGCCGACGACCAGCAGCGCCCCGAGCAGGAGCGTGATGACCGAGGCGACGAGCATCTTCGTGCCGACGAGCGGGCGCGCCTTGAGCCTCGCCTCGCCGCGCGCGACGTAGAAGCTGGCGAGGCCGAGCGCCGCGCCCCACGCCAGCACCGCGAGGGCGAACTCGCGCGTGCCCCATTCGAACGGCATCGCGGGCAGCGGCGCGAGCAGCAGCGCGGCCGTATAAACGAGGACTCGTCTCCCACGACCGGAGGGCACCGGCGGACTCCTCCCTCACGCGGCTTTCGTCAAGGCTTCGGCGTTCAATCGTCGTCGCTGTCGTCGTTGCTCTCGGAGTCTAGGAGCGGCGCCCAGTGCGTCACGCCCGCGATCCGCGTCAGGCGGCCGTCGCGCAAATCCTCGACGTACCACCCGCCGCCGACGTACCGCCCCGTCTCCATCCGCCGCCGCGCGGGGTCGAAGATCAGAACCTGTTCGCCCTCGCCGGGCAGCACATCGGCCGCTTTCACCCAAGGCATAGTTCGTTAACTGTCAGCGTCGCCGATCCCTCCGCGCGGGGATTAGGCGTATTCCGCTGCGACTACTTCAAGATTTTTTCTAAACGCCTGACGAACCCTTCCAACGTAATGCCAAGCGCTTGGCATATTTCCCGAACTTCCAGCACGTCCAGCCGCCTCTGCCCGCTCTCATATCTTGAGACGTAGGCTTGATCCTTCTCAATGCGTGCGGCCAACTCGACCTGCGTCAACGCAGCTTCAATCCTCACTTCTCGCAAGAGCGCGGTCATCTGATTGCGCTGAGCGATATAAACTCTCTTCTTCATTCAATATGGTATATGAACATATTGACCTATATACAAAATTGACATATTCTATGCGAACTGGATGTCGCTCACACTCACAGGATTGAGAATGAAACACCAAATTGAAAACTTATTGGTCGGCGACGAGACGTGGCGGGCTATTCTTGAGCCGGCCTTGTGTCAAGACCCTGCCGCGGTGGAGACTCTGGCACGTCTCCTATTCAGTCTCAAGAAAGCAATCGAGGACGGGCCGGAGGGAGCAAACTGCGCGATCAAGACGCTGTCAGACGGTATCGAGTTCATCTACCCGTACACCAAAGCCCACCAAGCCGCCTTCCAGCTTTACACACTCTCGCTGGAAGGCAACCTACAACCTCACGACGAACCGCTCAACCTCATCAACGCAGCAATCGAAAGAGGGCAAGGCGGAATACGTTAGCCCTCACATAACTGCGAGATTATACGCCAGCACCGGAATTGAGATGCGCCCCGGTAATGGATTTCAATCTACATCAGAGGAAGAATGATTAGAAGCCTGCTGTCAGGGCGTCATCTCCAATGACTTGTTATGCCACCCGTAATTGAAATCACTTCTTCAACTCCTTCTTGCGTTCCTGAAAGTAAGAGATGATGTCGCTCTCATGCTTTGCCTTAGAAATAGAACCGAACAGTTTGTCTAGGGCCTCTAACCCGGTTTCAGCTTTAATCATTTTCTTTGCGTTAGCAAAAGATTCCCTCATCCTTTGGATTTGCTCCTTTCTCTCCTCAGGGTCTTCGATGTAATAAATATCTTCAATCCCGACCAATGAAGCTAAGCAATGGACAACTATATTTTCATTCAAGTAGAGTCCATTAGAATCTGCGAACTCTGCAACATCAAACACAATAGCTGACCAAATTTTATGGCGCTCCTCTTTTGAATAAGTTCGATTTTCAATGATATCGCTTGCTAGGGAAGAACTTTCATTCATCTTCTCATACAGATTCTCGTAGACACTTAATCGTTTCTGGAAAATTTCTTTAGAGTAGAGTTCAACACGGTTCTTCCTTCGGAAAAACTCGTTTATGAGCAACCCAAGCATTACACCACTTAACCCAATCAGGGCGGTTATTACGGGTTGAGGAATTTCCATAGCGATATAACACGACGCGGCGAAGAGATATAACTACTGTCTATACTGCGGGCCGCAGTATAACACGCTGATTCGGCGCGTTATGCTGCGGCCCGCAGTTAAACTACATTATCAACGGCGAATGTTAAGAGTGTGTTAGCCGTCGAGGCCGACGACGAGGAGGGTGGTGTCGTCGTTGGCGGGGACGCTCATGCGGAAGCGGTCGAGGTCGGAGAGGAGGCGCGCGCCGAGGTGGGCGGGGTCGGGCGAGTCGATTTGTGAGAGCGAGCTGGTGACGCCGTCGGCCTCGTAGGTCTCGCCTTCGGTGTTCTCGGCGTCGGTGAGGCCGTCGGTGAATAGGGCGAGGCGCGCGCCGGCGGGGAAGGTGCCGCGCCCTTCCTCATAACTCGCGCCGGGGAGGAGGCCGACGGGGAGGCCGCCGGCCGTGCAGTCGCAGTCGGCAATCGCGCCCTCGCGCGGGAGCCACCAGAGCGGCGTGAGGTGGCCGGCGTTGACGTAGCGGAACTGGCGCGTCGAGGGCGAGAGCAGGCCGAGGAAGAGGGTGGCGTAAGTGCCCGTGGGCGCGACGCGGGCGACGCGCGTGTTGAGGTCGGCGGCCAACTGCGCGAGGTCTGCGTGCTCGCGAACGATGGCGCGCAGCTCCGTCTGCAAGGTCGTCATCAGCAGGGCCGCGCCGATGCCTTTGCCCGACACGTCGACGATCCAGAAGGCGCAGTCGCCGTTCTGGAGCACGACGGCGTCGTAGGCGTCGCCGCCCACGTCGTAGCAAGGCTGGCTGACGCCCCACGCCGCGAGCGGCGCGGGCAGTTGGATGTGGCCGGGCGCGGGGAGCAGGCGCTGCTGGATCGTGCGCGCCAGCTCAAGCTCGGTCGAGATCAGCTGCGAGCGCATCGCCTCCTGCGCGAGCTGCTCGCGCTCGACGGCGACGGCCGCGAGCGCGCCGAAGGATTCGAGGTAGGCCAGATCGGTCTGGCTGAACGCGCCCTCGGCCGCGTTGATCGCTTGCAGCGATCCGAGCAGCGTGCCTTCGGGCTTGCGCAAGGGGACGCAGAGCATCGAGAGCGTCGTGTAGCCGGTGCGCAGGTCGGTCGTGCGGTCGAAGCGCGGGTCGTTCTGCACGTCGTTGATCAGCACGCTCTCGCCTCGCTCGGCGACGTAGCCGGCGATCCCGCGGCCGCGCTCCAACAGTATCTCGATGTGCTCGGAGCCGATCATCTGGCGGGCGTGGAGCTTGCCCGTGCGGGAGTCCAAGAGGAAGACGGTGGCGCGGTCGCAGCGCAACTGCTGGTAGAGGTGGTCGAGGATCGTGCGCAGGATTTCGTTGAGGCCGGAGGCGCGGTTGAGCGACTCGCTCGCGGCGACGAGGGCTTCGAGGCGGTGCAGGCGCACCTCGACGGGCAGGTCGTCGAGCGAGCCGGTGACGACCTTCGCCGCCGCGCCGTCGCCGGCCGGCAGGCCCCCGGTGGTTCTGTTCGCGCGTTCTTCCATCGTCATCGGCCGTGAATCCTAACACCGTTCGCCGCGCGGCGGAACGCCCGCCGATGAATAATTACCTACCCCGACACGCCCGCAAACTTATAACTCCGAGGCCGCGGCCCGCGCGCCCGCGCGCTCCCCGCCCTGTAATTACGCGCCTTTCGCGCACTTCGTTTCCGCCGACTGCCGCCCCGGCCGGCGCGGCCGCCC
>DATCVD010000800.1:0-14424 GCA_036567125.1 Pyrinomonadaceae bacterium
GGCCGGCGCGCCTTGCGCCGCGTCCTGCTGCCGCTGCCGCTCGCGGTGGCGCTCAAGCTCCGAGTAGTGCGCCTCCTGCCCGCCGAGGTAGCGGCGGCCGACCGTCAGGTAGAGGGTGACTAGGGCGACGAAGGCGACCAGCACGACGGCGGCCACCTTCGTGACCTGCGAGCGATACCACGGCGCGGACTCTTGCGGCTCGAACATCACTTCACGCTCCTTGCCTGCGGGAAAGGGAGTAGCGCGGCGGCCCCCACGTGACCGCCGCGCCGTGCAACGAACCCAGACGCTTGAAACCTAAACGCCGCGCGCGGTCGTTTCTTAACAGCCGCCCGCCCGCTAACTGTAGTCGGAGCGGCGGGCGAGCAGGCGACCGACGGCGGACACCACGGCCAGCCGCAGCAGCCCGAAGGCCGCGAAGGCCAAGAGCCAGCCGTAAAAGAACCGCGAATAACTGCCCCACGCGTATTCGCCGCCCAAGCCGTCCGACAGCAGGAACCAGAAGAACGTGACGAAGCCCGCCGCCAGCGCGACAGCGAAGTACTGCGAGAGCGTCAGCAGTTCGCGCATCAGAAGACTCGAACCGCGCGCGGGGCTCCGACGGCCGAAGCCCCGCGCGCGGCCGACAGTTACGAGGGTTTGCCGCTAGCCCTTCTTGCCGATGGCGTAGAGGTGCTTGTCGGCGCGGATGAACAGCTTGTCGTCGGCGATGGCGGGCGAGACGTACACCGGCTCGCCGAGCGCGTTCGTCCTGACGACCTCGTGCTTCGGCCCGGCCTTGATGACGAAGGTGTCGCCGTCCTCGCTCGTCAGCAGGATGTAGCCGCCGAAGGCGACGGGCGAGGCCATGAAGGTCGCGGGCACGGGCACGCGCCCGCCCTCGTAGTGCGCCTTGCCGGTCTTGGCGTCGAGCGCCGTGATCAGCCCCTTGTCGTTCATCAGGTAGAGGATGCCGTTGAGGAGGATCGAAGAGGGGACGTAGGCCGCGCCCTTCCCGTAAGTCCACGCCACGCCCTCGCCCTCCTTGAGCTCGCCGCTGCCGCCGAGCTTGAGCGCCTTCGTGATCTTCTTCGGGTAGCCGGCGTAGACGAAGACCATCTCGCCGTCGGTGAGCGGCGTCGGGATCGCGTTGCTCTCCACGCCCTTCGTGCGCCACAGCTCTTTGCCGGTCGCCGGGTCGTAGGCGATGATGTGCTGGTTGCCCGACGTGATCAGCTCCTCGCGCTGCTTGGTGCGGACGATGATCGGCGTCGACCAGCTGATCTCCATGCCCTCGCGCGCCACCTTCCAAGCCTCCTTGCCGGTCTTCTTGTCGTAGGCCGCGATGGAGGAGCCTTTGCCCTCGGGGCCGGTGTCGGCCTGCACGATGACGTTGTTGCCGTGCAGGATCGGCGACGTGCCCGCGCCCATCCCCAGCGTGACGAGCCGGCCGACGTTCTGCTTCCACGCCAGATTCCCCTTGTAGTCGTAGGCGTAGAGGCCCTCGCTGCCGAAGTAGGCGAAGACCATCTTGCCGTCGGTGACGGGCGTGGGCGACGCGAAGCTGCTCTTGCGGTGGCGGTAGTCGCTCGGCAGCCCCTCGTAGGCCGTGCGCGTCCAGAGGACTTTGCCGCTGTCGCGGTCGACGGCGATGACCTTGAAGGCGTGCTTGCGGTCGGCGTCGATGCTGTCGGGGTGTTTCCCGCCCGCGCCGTACTCGGGGTAGACGGGCTTCTTCGTGTCCGGCACGACCTCGCCCGCGACGGCCGTCGTCAGGAAGACGTGCTTGCCCCAGATGATCGGCTGCGACTGCCCGCGCCCCTCAATCGGCGTCTTCCACAGGACGTTCTTCGTCGCGTCCCATTCGAGCGGGATGTTCGTCTCGCTCGACACGCCCTGCCCCTCGGGGCCGCGGAACTGGGGCCAGTTCGCGCCCTTGGCCTCCGCGCTCGGCCACCCGGCGCACGTGACCACGACAAAACAGACGAGCAGCGCCGAGAGCGCCGCCACCGAGAAACGTTTCATAGCGTTGATTCCTTCCACTGTAGTTGAAGAGCCAACGCGCGGGCGTTTAGACGCGCGCGCGCCGGCCCTTGTTCCATCCGGGCAATGAGAGCGGGAATCTCAGAGCAGAAGATTCGTTACAAAAGACCGAGGTGACGGACTCACTTCGCGGCCTTCGCCTTCGCGGGCGCGGCGGCGGCGGCGGCCGGGCCGCCGACGGCGTAGAGGTGCTGCGTGGTGCGGACGAAGATCGCGCCGTCGGAGACGGCCGGCGTCGCCATGATCGGCTCGCCCATCGGGTTCGCGCCGAGGTAGTCGTACTTCGGCCCGGCCTTGATGACGAACACGTCGCCGTCCTCAGACGGGAAGTAAATCTTGCCGTCGGCGGCGACGGGCGAGGCCGTGAACGCGCCGCCCTTGCCGCCCAGACGCTGCTCGTAGAGCTTCTCGCCGGTCTTCGCGTTGTAGGCCCGCACCACGCCGTTGTTCGCGCAGGTGTAGAACAGGTCGCCGTACACGATGGGCGTCGGCATGTACGGCCCCTCGCGCCGGTTGCTCCACGCGATGAAGTCGCTCGAAGTCTTGCCCTCGCCCAGAGTGATGTCGCCCGACGCGCCCGTGCGGATCGCGAAGATCGGCTTGTCGGGCCGGTAGCCGGCGACGACGAAGATCAGGTCGTGCGCGACGAACGGCGTCGGCGTCGTGATCTCGGAGTTGACGTTGCCGAGCCGCCACAGTTCCTTGCCCGTCGCGGGATCGTAGCCGCGGACGAACTTCGTGCCGACGGCGACGAGTTCCGCGCGCCCCTTGCCCTCGAAGACGGTCGGCGTGCCCCACGAGGGGATCTCTTCGGCCCGCGAGGTGCGCCAGACCTGCTTGCCCGTCTTGAGATCGTAGGCCGCGATGAACGAGTCCTTCTGCACGTCGGCCTGCACGATGACGAGGTTCTTGTAGATGACGGGCGACGAGGCGTGGCCCCACTGGTAGTCCGTGTCGTAGAACCAGCCGGAGTCGAGCACGCCGATGTTCTGCTTCCAGAGCAGTTTCCCCGCGGCGTCGTGCGCGACGAGCAGCCCTTGCGAGCCGAAGAGCGAGACGACGACACGGCCGTCGGTCGCGGGCGTGGACGACGCGTGCGTCGCCTTCGGGTGGCGCTTCGTGCCGGGCGGGCCTTCGTGCGCGACGCGATCCCAGAGGATTTTGCCCGTCGCCTTGTCAATCGCGATCACGTTCCACGTGTGCTTCGGCTCGTCCTTGACCGGCTCCACGTCGCCGTAGAGTCCGTAGCGCTCCTCGGACTTGCCGGCGCTGCTGACGGCCGTCGTCACGTACACGCGGTTGCCCCACACCACCGGACTCGAATGCGCGAGGCCCGGGATTTTCGTCTTCCAGCGGACGCCCTGCATCTTCGTCGCGTCCCACGCGGCGAGCGTCGGGGCGCCTTCGGCGACGCCGAGCGCGCCCGCGCCGCGGAACTGCGGCCAGTTCTGCGCCCGCGCCGACGCGGCGGCCGCGAGGCACAGGCACAGTGCGAAGGTTAACTTGCGAGTCATGCTCATCTCCCCAATTCGATTACCGATTTCGGATCGCGGGAGGCGGACTACGTAACTAAAACCCGCGCCCCCGTTTCCAACCCGCCGCCCTTCCCGCTCAGTTGCCGCCGGTCTTCGCCTTGTCGTCCGGCTTCTTCTCGTCTTCCTTCTTCGGGAGCGGCAGGTTGGCGAGGTCGGGCAGCGCGTCGCCCCACAGGTAATGGTTGAACCACGCGAGGTTGTGGTGCATCACGGCGCGCATCGCGCGCGGCTTCGTGATGCCGTGGCCGAACCCTTTGTAAACGATCATCTCGGCCTTGACGCCCCTGTCCTCCAAGCCCTGCCTGAGTTCGTAGGCGTTGGCGATGGGGACGCGGCGGTCGTTCTCGCCGTGCTGGATGAGGGTGGGCGTCTTGGCCCCCTTGATGTAGGACATCGGCGAGGTCTTCGCGTAGATCGCCGGGTCGTCGGCCGGGTCTTTGCCGAGGTACTGGATGGTGAACGGCGTGATGTCCGTGTTGTAGTAGTAGGTCGCCCAGTTGGAGATGCCCGCGCCGACGGAGATGGCCTTGAAGCGGTCGGTCGAGGTGGTCAGGAACGCCGAGATGTAGCCGCCCTGACTCCAGCCCATCGAGCCGACGCGCGCCGGGTCGACCCAGCCGCGCTTGACGAGGTGATCGACGCCGCTCAGCACGTCCCACGCGTCGCCGACGCCGAGGTTGCCGACGTTCAGCTGCCGGAACCGCTCGCCGTAGCCGGCCGATCCGCGGTAGTTGACTTTGAGGATGAGCGCGCCGCGCGCGGCCCAGATGTCGGAGGGGTAGTAGCGCGAGTCGGGCGTGAGCAGGGCGGGCCGGTCGATGCCGGTCGGGCCGCCGTGGATGATGACGAGCAGCGGGTACTTCCTCGCCGGATCGAAATCGGCCGGCTTGATCAGCACGCCCTCGATCTCCGCCCCGTCCTGACTCCGCCACGAAATGACCTCGCGCGTGCCGAGCACGAACTGCTTGGCCTGCTCGCTCATGTTCGTCAGGGCGCGCGGCGCGAACTTCGCCACGTCCGAGACGTAGACTTCCGGCAGCGTCGTGGGCGAGCTGTTGACGAAGGCCACGCGGCGGCCGTCGCGCGTGAGGCTGAACGCGCCGGCCATCAGGTCGGCGGGCGCGGTCACGCGCGCGAACTTCGCGGTCTGGGGGTCGAGGCGGAACAGGTGCGAGGCCGTCCGTTGCAGCCCCTGAAAGTAGATGCCGTCCCTGTTCCACTCGACGAAGCCGGGCTGCTCGTCGAAGTCGTCGGTGAGCGAGCGCACCGGGCCGCCCTCGGCGGGCACGACGGCCAGCCGGTTGTTCGCGTGGAAGAAGACGGTCTTGCCCATCGCGGACGAGAAGACGATCCACTTGCCGTCGGGCGACCACGCGGGGCCGTTGTCGGGGCCGGGCTGCGAGACGATCTTTTTGACCGAGTCGTCGGCGAGGTTCAGGACGTACACGTCGGCCGTGACGCCCTGCACGAGATCGGGGTTGACGGTCGCGCTAAAGGCGATGCGCGTCGAGTCGGGCGACCACGCGGCCGAGCTGAGGCTGAACTCCTTGTTCTTCGTCCGCTGCCTGCCGACCAGCGGCTCTTTCATCGCGTCGGCCACACTGAGCGTCCACAGGTGCAGGTGGTTGTACTCGCGGCGCACGACCTCGAAGTCGCCGAGGTTCTCCTTGCGCTCCTTGGCCGCGGGCGGCGGCGGCTCGGTGGCGAGGTAGCCGATCCACTTGCCGTCCTCCGACCACGAGAAGCCGCCGACCGGCGTCTCGTGCTTCGTCAACTGCACGGCCTCGCCGCCGTCGGGGCGGATGGCGAAAAGCTGATTCTTGTTGTCAACGCGGTCGGACGTGAACGCGAGCCACTGGCCGTCGGGCGACCAGCGCGGGTTGACGGACGACTTCTCGCCGCGCGTCAGTTGCACGGCGCGGCCCGTCGCGGCGTCGGCCAGCCAGATTTGCGTGACGTAGGCGTCCGCCTTGAAGTTGGTCTCGGTGACGGTGTAGGCGACCCAGCGGCCGTCGGGCGAGATGCGCGCGCCGCCGACCTGTTTGAGCAGCAGCAGATCGTCGACGTTCGGCACGCGCCTCGTCTGGGCGAACGACGGGGCGCAAACCGCGAGGCAGATCAGGGCGGAGGCGAACGCTCGGCCGGCGAAACTTCTGAACATCTTCCGGGGAACTCCTCGTTAACGGTTGCGGATCGCGGATTAGCGGGGGCTGACAGGCTGCAACCCGGACGGTTGCGGAATCCGGCAACCCCGAACCTGAAATTTCAAGTCTGGAATCTGAGATTCCAGATTCCCCAACCCGCGACCCGAAATCCGCGACTCCTACTTGGCCTCGACCCGCTTGTAGACCTGCGCCGGGGCTTGGCCCTGCTTGAAGGTGAAGCCGGTGACGCGGTCGCCCTCGACGCTGAAGGTGATCTGGAGGCCGGTGAACTCGACGGGCGCGAACGTCGTCTTGTCGGACGGGGCGATGATGAAGGCGTTCGTCGGGGAGGGGGCCACGGTCAGGTAGCCCTGCTCGTTGACCGCCACCTTCCACTCCTGCCCCTGCTCGTTCTTGTACGCGCCCTCGTAGGATTTGAGCACGGCCGCGTCGAGCTGGAAGCCGGGCTGCGCGCCCGCGGCCTTGATCAGCCCGACGATCTCGGCGCGCTTCGCCTTCACGGCCCCGTCCTTCTCCCCGTCATGGCGGATGTTGGCGAGCGTGAGCACGCGCGTCAGCACGGCGGCGGTCGTCTCCTTCGCGAGCACGATCTTGACGAACTCCACGTTGCCCGTGTCCACGGCCAGCGAGAGCACGTTCTCACGGCCCGTCGCCCCGGCGTTGACGAGGGCGCGCACGACCTCGGTGTGGCCCTTGTCGGCCGCCCAGTAAAGCGCGGTCGCGCCGTAGAAGGTGTCGCGGACGTTCGGGTCGGCCTTGTGCTCCAGAAGGATTTTGGCGATCTCGGCGTCGCCGCGCTCGGCCGCTTTGAAGAGCGGCGTCTGGTCGTAACGCCACTTGGCGTTGGCGTTCGCGCCCTTCGCGAGGGCGGCGCGCACGCCGGCCACGTCGCCCCGGCGCGTGGCGTCCCAGAGCTGCTGGTCGAGCGGGTTGGAGGTGCTGCTGGTGTTCGTCACGGGCGGCTGCTGCGCCGGCTGCTGCGCGTGGGCGGCGGCCGGGGGCAGGAGCGCGGCGAGGGACAACAGTGCGGCGAGTCTGCGCGTCATACGAGTTCTCACTCCTCGTCGGGCACGGGCGCGGGCGGCAGCCGAGGTGTGACGCGCGGCGCGGCCGTCCCGTTTTCAAATTACCTGTTGGGCTACAGCGGGTGTGCTGCGGGGCTGTAGAAATCCGCGTCTGTTGGCGCAACAATTTACGCCGGCCGCGGCCGAAAGGTTTCAACTTGACTCTCCCGCTGGCGGGCGGAAGAATATCCCTCGCGCCGCCCCCGAGAGTCAAGAATTTTACGCAGCAATTGCCCGAAGACTTCCGCAACCCTCGTTCCGTCCCGTGCGTATTCCAAATACAGGCCGGTCGACGGTTTCGGACTTTCCACACAACCGAGAATGAGAGATCGACTTACATGCTACTGAAGCGCGCCCTGCTCCTGTCAGTTTTCGCCTCCCTCCTGCTAAACGCCCCGCACGCCGCGCGCGCGGCCGACTGGGCCGAGTGGCGCGGCCCGGCGCGCGACGGCATCTCGCACGAGAAGAACCTGCCGGCGAGGTGGTCGCCCGCGGGCGACAACCTCGCGTGGAAAGCGCCCTACGGCGGGCGCTCGACCCCGGTCGTCTTCGGCGACCGGCTCTACCTGCTGAACGCCGCCGGCAAGGGGCCGACGCTGCAGGAGCGCCTGCTGGCCTTCAACGCCGACACGGGCAAGGTCTTGTGGGAGCACCGCTTCGACCTCTACCTGTCGGACGTGCCGCCGCACCGCATCGCGTGGGCCTCGCCGGCCGTCGATCCGGCGACGGGCAACGTCTACGCGTTCGGCGGCGCGGGCGTGCTCTTGGGGCTGTCGCCGGCCGGCAAAGTCCTGTGGGAGCGTTCGCTCGGCGAGGACTTCGGGCTGCTGACCACCCACGGCGGGCGCACCGTCTCGCCGCTCGTCGACGGCGACCTCGTCATCGTCAGCGGCGTCACGTTCCAGTGGGGCGAGCACCGCTCGGGCGCGCACCGCTGGCTCGCGTTCGACAAGCGCACCGGCGAGACGATCTACGTGAGCGGCCCCGGCGGCCGCCCCTACGACACGACCTACGCCGCGCCGATCATCGCCACCGTCGGCGGCACGCGCCTGCTGATTCAGGGCGGGTCGGACGGCGTCACCTACGCCATCAAGCCGCAGACGGGCGAGATGGTCTGGAAGCACGAAATCTCGAAGCGCGGCATCAACACCGGCGCGGTCGTCCACGACGGCGTGGCCGTCCTCACCCACTCGGAGGAGAACCTTGACTCCAACGAGATGGGCATGATGGTGGCGGTGGACGCGGCGGCGCGCGGCCCCATCCAGAAGGAGCACATCCGCTGGACGAAGATCGGCTGGCAGGGCGGCTTCTCGTCGCCCGTCCTCGACGGCGACCGGATCTACCAGCTGGACAACGGCGCGAACGTCGCGGCCTTCGACGTGAAGACCGGCAGGCAAATCTGGATTCAGAACCTCGGCACGATTCAGAAGGCGTCGCCCGTTTTGGCCGACGGCAAGCTCTACGTCGGCACGGAGAACGGCAAGTTCTTCATCCTCGAACCCGGCCCCACGGGCGCGAAGGTGCTGGACGAAGATCAGCTCGGCACGGAGCAGCAGCCCGAAGCGATCATCGCCTCGGTCGCCGTCTCGAACGGCCGCGTCTTCCTCGTCACCGACTCGAACCTCTACTGCATCGGCAAGAAGAACGTCACCCCCAACCACGCCGCGGCGGCCGGCACCCCGAGGGCCGACGGGGCGGTCGCCCACGTCCAAGTCTTCCCGACCGAACTCGTCATCAAGCCCGGCGACAAGGTCTCTTTCCGCGTCCGCTCGTTCGACGCGCAGGGCCGCCTCATCCGCGAGGAGCGGCAGGCCGAGTGGTCGCTCGACAAATTGAAGGGCACGGTCGCGGGCGGCCAATTCGCGTCCGCGCCGGACGGCGGCTGGCAGGGCGGTCTGGTCAAGGCGACGGTCGGCGGCGTGACGGGATCGGCCGCCGTCAGGGTCGTCCCGCCGCTCCCGTGGAACGAGACGTTCGACTCGTGGGAACTTAACGCGCCGCCGGTCACGTGGGTCAACGTGACGCCGAAGTTCGCGGTGCAGGATCAGGAGGGCAACCGTGTCCTCGCCAAGCTGACGACGGGGTCGTCTCTGGCGACGCGCGCGCGCGCCTACATGGGGCCGTCCGACCTGCACGACTACACCGTCGAGGCCGACATCCGCGGCACGATGCGCCGCCGCCAGCAGGGCGACGCGGGCGTCATCGCGCAGCGCCACGTGCTCGCCCTCTACGGCAACAAGCAGGAGCTGAGCCTTGAGCCGTGGCAGCCCGAAACCGAGCGCACCGTCAAAATCCCCTTCGAGTGGAAGCCCGACACGTGGTATCGCATGAAACTGACGGTCGAGAATTTGCCCGGCGGCAAGACGCGAGCGCGCGGCAAGGTCTGGCCCGTCGGCCAGCCCGAGCCGGCGGCGTGGCAGATCGAACTCGTTGACGTGCTCCCCTTGCGGCAGGGCGCGCCCGGCATCTACGGCAGCACGCTCGCCGAGGCGCAGGCCCCCGTCTTCTTCGACAACATCAAGGTGACGCCGAACAAGTAAAGATCAAACTGATGACAACGACAGCCAGCCCCGACCCCGCGACCGGACACCAGCACGGCGGCGGCGAGCCGACGCCGCCGCCGACGCCCGAGCGCATCTTCCAAGCACTGACCGCCTACCAACTGACGGCCGCGATGAAGGCCGCCGTCGAACTCGACATCTTCACGGCCGTCGCCGAAGGCCACGACACGGCGGCCAAGATCGCGGAGCGCACGAAAGCCTCCGAGCGCGGCGTCCGCATCCTCTGCGACTTCCTGACCGTCCAGCAATTTCTGACCAAGCGGGACGGGAGCTACGGCCTCGCGCCCGAAGCGCAAGCCTTCCTCGTCCGCGCGTCGCCGGCCTACGTGGGCGGGATGGTCGATTTTCTAGCCGGCCCGCACCTCGTCGGCGCGTTCGTCGGGACTTTCACGGAGAGCGTCCGGCAGGGCGGCACGACCATGCCAGACGAAGGCTCGATGACGGCGGAGCACCCGATGTGGGAGGACTTCGCGCGCGGCATGGCGGTGCTGATGACGCCCGCGGCCGAGGCGATCGTGCAACTGACGGGCGCGGCCTCGATGGAGGCGTGCAAGGTGCTCGACATCGCCGCGAGCCACGGCGTCTTCGGCATCGCGTTCGCCAAGGCGAACCCGCGCGCCGAAGTTTACGCGTGCGACTGGCGAAACGTGCTGCCGTTCGCGCGCGAGCGCGCCCGACGCGAGGGCGTCGGCCGTCGCTTCCACGAGATACCGGGCAGCGCCTTCGACGTTGACTTCGGCGCGGACTTCGACATCGTCCTCGTCCCGAACTTCTTCCACCACTTCGACCGGCCGACGAACGAGCGCCTGATGCGCAAGATTCACGCCGCGCTCAAACCGGGCGGGCGCTGCGTCACGCTGGAGTTCGTGCCCGACGAGTCGCGCGTCTCGCCGCCGCAGGAGGCGGCGTTCTCGCTCGTCATGCTCGGCTCGACCCGCGCGGGCGACGCCTACACCTTCTCCGAGTACCGGCAGATGTTCGCCGCGGCGGGCTTCTCCGGCAGCGAGATTCACGCCACACCCATCCAGCACATCATCGTCTCCCACAAGTGAGCGGCGAGCGGCAAGCAGTAAGCAGAGGAAAAAGAGGTAATGAAGAACATTCGCAGAACGTCAGTTAAGTCAGTCAACCCGGTTAAGAGGATCGTCGTGGCCGCGTCGGTGATCGGCGCAGTGCTGCTCACCGCCTACGGCTCGCTGCCCGCCGCGTCGGCCGGCGACCCCGGCGGCGGCGACTGGCCGATGTGGGGCGGGACGGCCGACCGCAACATGGTCTCGGCGATGAAGGGCATCGCCACGACGTGGGACGTGAAGACGAAGAAGAACGTCAAGTGGGTGGCCGCGCTGGGGTCGCAGACCTACGGCAACATGGTCGTCGCCGGCGGCAAGGTCTTCGTCGGCACGAACAACGAGGGGCTGCGCGACCCGGCGATCAAGGGCGACAAGGGCGTCGTGATGACCTTCCGCGAGTCGGACGGCGAGTTCCTGTGGCAGATGGTTCACGACAAGCTCACCTCGGGGCGCGTCAACGACTGGCCGTATCAGGGCGTCGCCTCCTCCCCGCTGGTCGAGGGCGACCGCGTCTATTACGTCTCGAACCGCGCCGAACTCCTGTGCCTCGACACCGAGGGCTTCCGCGACAAGGAGAACGACGGCCCCGTCAAGGACGAGAAGCTCGTGCGCGAGGTGGACGGCGACGTGGTCTGGAAGTTCGACATGATGGAGGAGGTCGGCTCGCAGCCGCACAACCTCGCCAACTCGTCGCCCGTCGTGCACGGCGATCTGATCTTCGTCTCCACCTCGAACGGGCAGGACGAGAGCCACGTCAACGTGCCGTCGCCGAAAGCGCCGGCCATCATCGCCGTCAACAAGAAGACCGGCAAGCTCGTCTGGGAGGACAACTCGGTCGGCGATAAAATCCTGCACGGGCAGTGGGCCTCGCCGACGGTCGGCACCATCGGCGGCGTACTTCAAGTCGTGATGGGGCAGGGCGACGGCTGGATTCGCGGCTACGAGGCCACGACGGGCAAGAAGCTCTGGGAGTTCGACACGAACCCCAAAGACTCCGTCTGGCCGAAGACGCGCAACGAGATCATCTCGACCGCCGTGATCTACGACGACAAGGTCTACATCTCGAACGGCCAAGACCCCGAGCACGGCGAAGGCACCGGCCACATGTACGCCATCGACGCCACCAAGCGCGGCGACATCACCAAGACCGGCATGATCTGGCACTACGACAAGA
Source organism: Pyrinomonadaceae bacterium (assembly GCA_036567125.1). Taxonomy (GTDB): domain Bacteria; phylum Acidobacteriota; class Blastocatellia; order Pyrinomonadales; family Pyrinomonadaceae; genus JAIVGV01. The sequence goes on from DATCVD010000800.1 coordinate 11,592, forward strand.
TCCGCCGCTCCATCTCCACGCCCGCCATCAAGGACGGCATCCTCTACCAAGCGGATTTCAGCGGCTTCCTCCACGCGCTCGACGCCAAGACCGGCACGCCGCTCTGGACGCACGACGTGTTCGCCGCCGTCTGGGGTTCGCCCATGATCATCGACGACAAGCTCTACCTCGGCGACGAGGACGGCGACGTGGTCATCCTTCAAGCGGGCAAAACGAAGAAGCTCATCGCCGAGATCAACATGGGCAGCTCGGTCTACTCGACGCCCGTGCCCGCCAACGGCGTCCTCTACATCGCCAACCGCAACCAGCTCTTCGCCATCAAGGAGGGCGCTGGCGCTCCCGCCGCCGCGCCGAAGTAGGGCGAACGAGACGCAATACCTCGTGCCGTTATCAACCTGCGAGGACGACAAGCGAGGGATCGGGATGAGACTAACGCGAACTTTTACGGCGCTCGCCGCGTGCCTGTGCTTGACGGCCGCGGCGGCGCGCGCGCAGAACTGGCCGCAGTTCCGCGGCACGCAGGCGGCTGGCGTCTCCGACGCGCGGCCGACCGCGACCGCGTGGGATTTCGCCGCCGGCACGAACGTCCGGTGGAAGACGCCGATCCCGGGGCTGTCGCACGCCAGCCCCGTCGTCTGGAATGATCGGGTCTTCGTCATCACGGCGATCAGCGAAGAGCCCGCGCCGACCTACAAGGCGAAGGATCGCGGCATCGGGCTGGCGCGCGACGAGGCCAAGCACACTTGGAAGATTTACGCGCTCGACAAGCGCACGGGGAAAATCCTGTGGGAGCGCACGGCGCACGAAGGGATGCCGCGCGCGCGCCGCCACGTCAAAGCCACGCAGGCCAACTCCACGCCCGCGACCGACGGCCGCACGGTCGTCGCGCTGATGGGGTCGGAGGGCCTGTTCGCTTACGACTTCGCCGGGAAGCTGCTCTGGAAGCAAGACCTCGGCGTCCTGAATCCGGGCCTGTGGGACGACAAGAATTCTTCTTGGGGTCACGGCAGCTCGCCCGTCATCTACAAGAACCTCGTCATCGTGCAGGCCGACGGCCACGCGCAGTCTTTTCTGGCCGCCTACGATCTCAAGACCGGCCGGCAGGCGTGGCGCGTCGAGCGCGGCGAGATCACTTCGTGGAGCACGCCGACGATCTACGAGGCGCGGGGCCGCGCGGAGATGATCGCCAACGGCGGCCGCTTCATCCGCGGCTACGATCCCTCGACGGGCAAAGAGCTGTGGCGCTTCAACGACGGCGAGACCGAGGTCAAGCAGCAGGCCCCGCTCTTCGCGCACGGGCTGGTCTTCGTCGCGGGCGGCTACCCGCCGGGCCGCGCGATGTACGCCTTCCGCCCCGGCGCGAGCGGCGACATCTCCCTGAAGGCGGGCGAGCAGACCAACGCGCACGTCGCGTGGCGGGCCGACAAGGGCAGCCCCTACACGACCACGCCCGTCATCTACGGCGACATCCTCTACGGCGTCTCAGACACGGGCGTGCTCTCGGCCTTCGAGGCGAAGACCGGCAAACTGATCTATCAGGAGCGGCTGCCGACCTCGTTCAGCGCGTCGCCCGTCGCCGCCAACGGCAAGCTGTATCTGCCGAGCGAGGACGGCGACGTGTACGTCGTGCGCGCCGGCCCGAAGTTCGAGCTGCTGGCGAAGAACTCGACGGCCGGCGAGCCGCTGATGGCGACGCCCGCGATCTCGGACGGCCTGCTCATCTTCCGCTCGCAGCACCACGTCTTCGCCGTCGCCGAGGCGGGCGCGAGATCGTCCGCGGCGGGAAAGTGAAGGCCGGGTTTCGCGCGAACGCGCAAAGGCGCAAAGGAAGAACGCCCGTTCAGCTTTGCGCCTTTGCGCGAAACTTTTCCCCCTTAACCGAGGGCAGCGATGCGGTCGTTTGACTTCAAGACCCCGACGCGCGTCGTCTTCGGCGAGGGCGCGATCTCGCGCGTCGGCGAGCTGGCGCGCGGGCTGGGTTTCCGCCGCACGCTGCTCGTCGCCGACCGCGGACTCGTCGCGTCGGGCCACGTCGCCGAGGCGGCCGGGCCGCTCCACGCGGCCGGCGTCCGCGTCTTCGAGTTCCACGACTTCGAGGCGAACCCCGACACCGCGATGATCGAGCGCGGCCGCGCCTTCGCCGCGCCGCTCGACGTTGATTCGATCATCGGCCTCGGCGGCGGATCGTCTCTGGACTGCGCGAAGGGCGTCAACTTCGTGCTCACGAACGGCGGCTCGATGCGCGACTACCGGGGCTACGGCAAGGCGGCCCGGCCGCTGCTCCCGATGATCGGCGTCCCGACGACGACGGGCACGGGCAGCGAGGCGCAATCTTACGCCCTCGTCTCCGACTCGGAGACGCGCGTCAAGATGGCCTGCGGCGATCCGTCGGCCGCCTTCCGCGTCGCGCTGCTCGATCCCTTGCTCGCCGTCTCGCAGCCGCGCGCCGTCTCCGCCACGGCCGGCTTCGACGCGCTCTCGCACGCCGTCGAGACCTACGTCACGACGCGCCGCAACCCCGTCTCCGACATGTTCTCGCGCGAGGCGTGGCGGCTCTTGGAGGCGAACTACGAGCGCGCGCTCGCGGAGCCGGAGAACACGGAAGCGCGCGGCGCGATGATGCTCGGCGCGCACTTCGCGGGCGCGGCCATCGAGCAGTCCATGCTCGGCGCGACGCACGCCTGCGCCAACCCGCTCACGAAAAACTACGACACCGAGCACGGCGCGGCCGTCGCGCTCATGCTCCCGCACGTCGTCCGCTGGAACTCGGAGGAGGTCGGCGCGCGCTACCGCGAGCTGTGGCAGGCCGCGCACGGGCGCGGCGGGGCGGCCG
>DATCVD010000801.1:0-4043 GCA_036567125.1 Pyrinomonadaceae bacterium
CCGCGCACGGCCGCGACGACGGGGACGCGCACGCGCCGCACGAGCGCGAACAACTCCATGAGCGAACGCGCGTCTTCAAGGTTGTCGAGGATCGAGCCGTCCGAGATTTTTTGCAGCGCGGAGAGGTCTGCGCCCGAACAGAAGTCCGCGCCCGCGCCCGTCAGCAGCACGACGCGGACGGAGCCGTCCGCGTCGGCGCGCCGCAGCGCGTCCTTCAGCCCGGCGACGAGCGCGTCGTTCAAAGCGTTGCGCTTCTCCGGGCGGTTCAGCGTCACGACCGCGACCGCGCCCTCGACCGCGTACAGAACCGAGTTCTCGTCAGGCATGGGATCAGGTTGGGGGGCGGGAGCTAAGAGTCAGGGGCTAGGAGCTAGGATTTAGAACAGACCTGTCTTTCGCTAGCTCCTGAATCCTGAATCCTAAATCCTATCTCCCGCCCCCTGATTCTCCTCCCCGTCGCTCAGGAACTTGACGAGCGCGGCGTTGACCTCGTTCGGGTACTCCTGCTGCACCCAGTGGCCCGCGCGCGCGAAGCGCACCTCGGAGTACGGCGCGGCGACGTAGCGCCCGACGTCGCGCGTCGTTTCGGGGACGACGAACTGGTCGCGCTCGCCGTAGATGAAGAGCGTCGGCACGCCGACGGGCGTCCAACTCCCCGTGTCGGACAGCATCCCGAAGACGTTCGCGCGGTAGTAGTTGATCGCGGCGGTGAGCGCCGTCGTCTCGCCCGAAGCGGAGCGGCGCGAGAGGGCTTCTTTGTAAACGGCGATGTCGCCATCGGTGAAAGTCCCGCGCCGCGAGGTGGCGCGGAACATCCGCGCGAGGCGGGCGAAGTCGTCCGCGCCGATCCACCATTCGGGCGCGCGCGGCAGTTGGAAGAAGAGCATGTACCAACTGCGCGCGAGCTGACGCAGCGAGAAGTTGTCGCGCCACGCGCGGAAGGGCGGAACCTGCAACGCGGCGAGGCGGCCGACGCTCGCGGGGTGCGCGCGCGCCACGGCCCACGCCACGGCCGCGCCCCAGTCGTGGCCCACGACCGCCGCCTCAGTCGCCCCGAAGTGACGGATCAGGCCGAGCACGTCGTCGACGAGTCGCGGCAGGCGGTAGTCACTAATCTCTTCGGGCTTGTCGCTCAGGTTGTAGCCGCGCAGGTCGGGCGCGACGACGTGGAACCGCTCGCCGAGCGCGGCCAGTTGGTGACGCCACGAGTACCAGCATTCGGGGAAGCCGTGCAGCAGCAGGACGAGCGGCCGCGCGCCGTCGCCCGACTCGGCGTAGTGCAGCCGCACGTCGCCCACCTGCGCGTAGCCGTGGCGGATTCTCTGCTCGGAGTTGATAAGAGTGTCGCCCATTATTTTTAGGACTGAGGACTGAGGGCTGAGTTAAGAGACCGTCTCCCCTCAGCCCTCAGTCCTCGGTACTTTTATCCGAGGCCGAGAGAGCGGGCCTCTTGGTCGTCGAGTTCGATCTCCATGCGGAGGAGCGCGGTCGAGAAGGTCTTGCCCTGCGCGTCGGTCATGAGCGAGAGCGTGCCGCCGCCGCCGAGCGATTCGTGGAGGAGGAAGTTGAGCGCGCCGAGGTTCGGCAGCTCGAACCGCTCCACCGCGCCGCGGCAGATGCCTGTGAAGTGCTCCTTGACGCGCGCCGCCGTCACCTCGCGCGCGAGGACGGGGTAGAACTCCTCGCGCAGCGCGATGAGGCCGACGTTCGCCGTGTCGCCCTTGTCGCCCGAGCGCGCGTGCGCGAGCTTGGTTAGCTGGATTTTCATGGCTGTTAGCTGTTAGCTGTTAGCTGTTAGCAAAACCAAACACCGAAATCCCCTTACCGAAGCCGTGAGATATCTTCTTCCGGCTAATAGCTAACGGCTAATAGCTAACAGCTTCTTTTATCATCCCGTCGCGCCACAGGCCGAGGCGGTGGAAGGCGACGATGACGAGCGAGTGCGTGATGACGCCCGCGGCGATGAGCGCGGGGATGTCGGCGAGCGGCAGGAGCCGCACCGCGCAGTGCTCGGTCGCGTCGAAGGCCGGCTCGCGGCGGAAGCGCGCGCCGCGCGTCAGGAACGCGTGCTGCCAGTTGTCTTGGATCGCGGGGTTCGGGCGCGTGCGGCCGAGCGCGATCATCTCCGCGGCCTCGTAGCCGGTCTCCTCCAAGAGTTCCCGCGCGGCGGCCGCGGCGGGCGTCTCGCCCTCGTCCACCATCCCGCCCGGCACTTCGAGCGTCACCTCGCCCGCGCCGTGGCGGTACTGCTCGATCATCACGACCTCGCCGGCCTCGGTCAGCGGGATGACGTTGACCCAGTCGGGCGCTTCGACGACGTAGAAGCCGTGCTCGCCGCCGCCGCGCGGGTTGACCGCCGTGTCGCGGCGCACGCGGAAGACGCGGCAGTCGGCAACGCGCTCCGAGCGCACGCGCCGCCACGCGGGGGTGTCCGCGCCGATCCGCTCGCTACGGAAGCCACTCAAACTTCGATCACCTCCACGCGCGGCGCGATCTCCGCCTTCGGGATGAGCGCCGGCCAGTAGGCGACGATCTCCTCGGTCTTCGGCCGCCCGCCCGCGAAGCCCGTCACGCCCGGCGGCCCGGTCAGGATCAGCGGCGCGATCTCCTTCGTGAACCGCTCGACCGCAGCGCGGTCGGGGCCGCGCACGCCGACGCGTAACTGCACTTCCGCCAGATCGGCCGAAGGCTCCCCGGCGAGCGCCCCGTGCGTCGCGCTCGCGCCGACGAACTCCGTGTGAATGAGATCGAAGCGCAGGCCGAGCCGTTCGAGCCGCGCGCGCAAAATCCTGTCCGCGGCCTGAGCCTTCGCGTAGGCGTCGGGCCACGAATAGACGAGCGTGCCGACGGCCTTGAAGCCGGCCGAGTAGCTGATCGAGACCTTCAGAAACTCGGTCGCGGGCCGCCCCTTGATGCCGCGGACGCGGACGCGGTCGCGGCCCGCCTCTTCCAGACGGATCGACGTGAAGTCGGCGACACAGTCGGGCGTGATGTACTCGTGCGGGTCGCCCATCTCGTAGACGAGCTGTTCCTTGATCGAAGGCAGGTTCACCCAGCCGCCCGTGTTCTCGTGCTTGGTGACGACGAACGTGCCGTCGCTCGCGGCCTCGACGATGGGGAAGCCGACGTCCGCGAGGTCTGGGACGTTTTGCCAGTCGTACTGGCAGTTGCCGCCCGACGCTTGCGCCCCGCACTCGATGATGTGGCCGGCAATCGTCCCCGCGGCGAGCCTGTCCCAGTCGGTTTCATTCCAGCCGAACTCGTGGATGATGGGCGCGAGCGTCAGCCCCGTGTCGGTCGCGCGGCCCGTGACGACGACGCGCGCGCCTTTGCTCAGGGCTTCGACGATGGGCCACGCGCCGAGGTAAGCGTTCGCGCTCTGGATGCGCTCACGCACCGCCGAGAGCGGCTCGCCCGTGTCCATGTTCCGCAGCTCGACGCCGCGCGCGAGCATGTCGTCGATGCGATCCATGATGTCGTCGCCGGTGACGACGCCGATGGTCACGCGGCCCGCGAGGCCCAACTCGCGCGCCACGTCGCGCACGGCCTCGGCGCAGCCTTGCGGGTTGACGCCGCCCGCGTTGGCCGTCACGCGGATGTCGGCCTGTACGCAGCGGGGCAGAATCTCGCGCATCAGCGGCACGAAGTCGCGCGCGTAGCCGGCCGACGGGTCGCGCGCGCGCTGCTTCTGCATGATCGACATCGTGACCTCGGCCAGATAGTCGAGCATCAAATAGTCGATCTGCCCGCCCTGAACCTGCCGGACGGGCGCGTCGAGCATGTCGCCCCAGAAGCCCTGCCCGGCGGCGATGCGAATCTTCTCTCTCATCTCAACAAAAGAAGAAGGGGAAGGGTGAAGGGGTAAAGGTGAAGGCCGACGGCGCGCGCACGGCTTTATCCTTCACCCCTTCCCCTCTGCCCCTCGCCCTGTCCTTAACCTTCCGAGTTTGCGACGCGCCGCGCGTCAGTTCGACGGCGGCGGCGTCGGAGTCGCTTCGGGCGTTACCACTGTGGGCGGCGCGACGCGGCGGCCGCGGCGGCCG
>DATCVD010000802.1:0-11735 GCA_036567125.1 Pyrinomonadaceae bacterium
CCGGGGAGACGGTCGAGGACGCGGCCGTCGTCCGCGCCGAACTCGCGCGCGGCGAGGAGCGCCCGGCGAAGGCGCTCGCGGGCGAGTTCAGGGGCGATAATTTTGTCGTGCCGCTGCCCCGGTGATACAATCCGCCGCGCACCCGCAAAAGTTTTCGGCGGACAGGGACAGAAGAAGGCCCCCGTTTCACCCCTTCTCGTCCCGGCCGGAGCCGCCGCGTCCGGCCCGCGCCAGTCGTCACATGAGCCATCCGACCGGCATCACCACGAACGCGTTCGTCTCCTCGGCGCGCGAGCGTTTGACGGAGTACATCGCCCGCACGGGCGGCGACCCCGCGGCCGTCACCGCGCTCACGCCCGACGCCTCGACGCGCGAATACTTCCGCGTCCCGTGGAAGACGGGCGCGGCCGTCGCCGCCGTCTATCCCGAGCCGTTCGACGCGGAAGTCCACCCGTACCTCGACGTGACGCGCCTGTTCTCAAGCGCCGGCCTGCCCGTCCCCGCGATCCTCGACGTTGACGCCGGCCGCGGCGTCATCCTGCAAGAAGACCTCGGCGACAACCAGCTGCGCCGCGTCTTCGAGACCGCCACCGAGGACGAGCGCGAGTCCTACCTCGAAGAGGCCATCTCCCTCATCGCCGACATCCAGAAGGCGACGGCCGCGGCCTACGAGCAGGACTCGATCGCCAGCCGCCTCGCCTTCGACGACGCCAAGCTCTCTTGGGAACTCGACTTCTTCGTCCGCCACTACTTCGGCAGCTACCGCCGCGAGGCGCTCCGCCACGCCGAAGAGGCCGAGCTGCGCGCCGAGCTGAACGATCTCGCCTCGGAACTGGCCGCGCGCCCGCGCTTCCTCTGCCACCGCGACTATCATTCGTCGAACCTGCTCGTCGACCCGAAGGGGCGGCTGCGGATCATCGATCATCAGGACGCGCGGATGGGGCCCGCGAGCTACGACCTCGTCTCGCTGCTGCTCGACCGCCAGACCCAGCTCCCCTCGATGGCCGAGGTGCGCCAGCGCCGCCTCTTCTTCCTCGAAGAGCGGCAGAAGCGCGGCCTCGCGCCCGTCGATCCCGACGAGTTCGCGCGGGAGTTCCGCCTGATGACGGTGCAGCGTTGCCTGAAGGCCTGCGGCACGTTCTCGTTCCAGACCGGCGTCGGCGGCCGCGCCGAGACTTACGAGCAGTTCATCCGCCCCATCCTGCTGATCGTCTTGCAGGCGGCCGACTGGCTGGGCCGCTTCCCCGTGCTGCGCCGCGTCATCGGCGAGCGCACCGGCGGCTGAGGCGTCCGTTTCACACTCCGCGTCTGATGCGTTAACCTCAAACCCGAAGTCGAAATCCTAAATTCGTAATCTCAAATCTGAAATCCGGGATCGAAAACATGACGGCTCAACCAGAACAGACGGCGGCGACCGGCGCGCACGTTTACGTCAACCAACTCTCCGCGCACGTCGGCGGCGAAGTCACGCTGCGCGGCTGGCTCTACAACCTGCGTTCGAGCGGCAAGCTCCTGTTCCCGCAACTGCGCGACGGCACGGGGCTGGTTCAATGCGTCGTCTTCAAAAAGAACGTTCCCGAGGAGGTCTTCGAGGCGATCAAGGGGCTGGGGCAGGAGAGCGCGCTCGAAATCCGCGGGACGGTGCGCGAGGACTCACGCGCGCCCGGCGGCTACGAGGTCGACGTGGTGGGCGCGCGCGTCGTCCAGCCGGTCGAGGGCTACCCGATCACGCCGAAGGAGCACGGCACGGAGTTCCTGATGGATCACCGCCACCTCTGGCTCCGCTCGCGCCGCCAGCACGCGATCCTCAAGGTGCGCCACACCGTGGTCCGCGCCGTCCGCGACTTTTTAGACGACGACGGCTTCACGCTCTGCGACACGCCGATCCTGACGCCCGCCGCCTGCGAGGGCACGACCACCCTGTTCGAGGTCGACTACTTCGACGACGACAAGGCGTACCTCTCGCAGTCGGGCCAGCTCTACAACGAGGCGACGGCCGCGGCCTTCGGCAAAGTCTATTGCTTCGGCCCGACCTTCCGCGCCGAGCGCTCGAAGACGCGCCGCCACCTCACCGAGTTCTGGATGGTCGAGCCGGAGATGGCCTACGCCACGCTCGACGACGTGATGAACTTGGCCGAGCGTTTCCTCTCGTCAATCGCCGCGCGCGTGCTCGACGAGCGCCAAGAGGAGTTGAAGGTTTTAGAGCGCGACGCCTCGCAGCTGGAGAAGATCGTGCCGCCGTTCCCGCGCGTGCAGTACGACGACGCCGTCAAGATGCTTCAAGACGCGCACGCGCGGGGCGAACTCGAACAACGCTTCGAGTGGGGCGGCGACTTCGGCGCGCCGGACGAGACCTACCTGTCGAACCAGTTCGACCGGCCCGTGATGGTGCACCGCTACCCGGCCGCCGTCAAAGCCTTCTACATGAAGCGCGACCCGGAGCGCGACGACCTCGCGCTCGGCGTCGACGTGCTAGCCTCCGAGGGCTACGGCGAGGTGATCGGCGGCGGCGAGCGCGCCACGTCGCTCGAATTTCTGGAGGATCAGTTGAAGGCCCACGACCTGCCGCGCGAGGCGTTCGAGTGGTACTTAGACCTGCGCCGCTACGGCAGCGTCCCGCACGCCGGCTTCGGCATGGGGATCGAGCGCTGCGTCACTTGGATGTGCGGCATCGAGCACGTCCGCGAAACCATCCCGTTCCCGCGAATGCTGTACCGGCTCAGACCGTAAATAGTTAATCGTAAATCGTAAATAGAAAACCGGTTCTGATTTATTTACGATTCACGATTCACGATTCACGATTCACATCTTTTATGGAGCGCATCGTTACCATCTTCGGCGGCGCGAAATGCGGCGAAGACTCCGAGGAGTACGCGCAGGCGCGGCGGACGGGGCAGTTGCTTGCCGAGGCGGGGTTCACGATCTGCACGGGCGGTTATCTGGGCGTGATGGAGGCGGCGAGCCGCGGGGCGCACGAGCGCGGCGGGCGCGTGCTCGGCGTGACGATGAACCAGTTCAAGACCGAGCCGAACCGCTACCTGACGGACAAGGTCGCGTCGGCCCACTTCTACGAGCGGCTGCAACACCTGATCACGCGCTCGGTCGGCTTCGTCGCCATCCGCGGCGGCATGGGGACGGTGACGGAGCTGTCGCTCGTCTGGAACAAGATGCAGACGCGCGTCATCGGGCCGCGCCCGCTGGTGCTGCTGGGCGACTGCTGGCCGCCCGTCGTCGGGTGCTGGCGCGAGCACCTCGTCATCAGCCCCGCGGATTTTTCTTTGCTCGATTTCGCGGCGACGCCCGAAGAAGCCGTGGCGATCATCTCGGAGAAGTCGAAAGGAGTCGTCCTATGAACTGCACCAACTGCGGCGCGGGACTCATCAGCGGCGCGCAATTCTGCGGCGCGTGCGGAGCGCGCCAAACGCCCGCCGCGGCGGGGCCGACGCCGCCGGGCGCACCCGGCGGGTGGCAGCCGGGCGGGAGCTTCGGCGGCGCAACGCCCCCGCCCGGCGGCACTTCTTCGCCGGCCGGCGGCGGCATCCACATCGACGCCGACTCGCACGGCACCGGCCGGGGCTACAGCTACGAAATCCTGCACCAGCCTTCGTTCGCGCTCGCGGTCGTGCGCCTTCAGGCCGAGCAGCCGATCATGGCCGAGGCCGGCGCGATGGTCTCGATGTCTGCGAACGTCGAGCTACAATCGCAGATGAAGGGCGGGCTGATGGGCGCGCTCAAGCGCGCGGTCGGCGGCGAGTCGGCCTTCGTCTCGACGTTCACGGCGCGCGGCGGGCCGGGCGAGGTGACGTTCGCGCCGGGCGGCCCCGGCGACATCGCCGCGCTGGAGATGCAGAACCAGACGTTCTTCGTCCAGTCGAGTTCGTACTTGGCGGGCGATTCGAGCCTCGTCGTCGACACGCGCTGGGGCGGCGCGAAGAGCTTTTTCGGCGGCGAGGGGCTGTTCGTCATGCAGGTGCAGGGGACGGGGCTGCTGCTCGTCTCGTCGTTCGGCGCGATCCACCGAAAGCGGCTCGCGCCGGGCGAGCGTTACGTCGTTGACACGGGCCATCTGGTCGCGTGGGAGGGGCACATGCAGTACCAGCTGCGGAAGGCGACGGCCGGCTTCTTCCGCAGCTTCGTCAGCGGCGAGGGGATCGTCGCGGAGTTCGCCGGGCCGGGCGAGCTGTTGATCCAGACGCGCAACCTCGCGGCCTTCGCCGGGCTGCTCAAACCCTTCTTCCCCACGCAGGGCGGCGGCGGCAGCGGCTTCAACATCAACCTCGGCGGCTGAGACGAATGTCTGCTCTGAACGAACAACCCAAGAGTCCCGTCACCAGTCGGCTTCCCGGCGAGGGGCGGCGCGTGAGCGTCATCGGCGCGCCGCTCAGCTTCGCGTGCGCCACGCCGGGCGTCGATCTCGGCCCGTCCGCGATGCGGATCGCGCGGCTCAACCAGCGCGTCGCGCAACTCGGCTACGAGGTGCGCGACATGGGCGACCTCCGCATCGAGCAGCCGAAGACGGCCGACCCGCCGAACGAGAAGGCGAGGTTCCTCAACGAAGTCGCGGCGGCCTGCGAGCTGATCGCCGCCGAGGTGCGCAAGGCCATCGGGCAGGGCGAACTGCCCGTCGTCCTCGGCGGCGATCACTCGGTCGCCATCGGCTCGCTCTCCGGCGTCGTCGCCGCCGTGCCCGAAGCGTCGCGCCCCGTCGGCCTCATCTGGTTCGACGCGCACGCCGACATGAACACGCCGGAGACCAGCCCGTCCGGCAACATCCACGGGATGCCGCTCGCCGCGCTGCTCGGCTACGGCCCGCGGGAACTCACGCACGTCGCCGGCTTCGCGCCGAAGCTCGATCCCGCCCACTGCGCCCACGTCGGCGCGCGCGACCTCGACCCGCAGGAGCGCGAGTTGATCCGGCAGACCGGCATCCGCTTCTTCACGATGCGCGAGATCGACGAGCGCGGCATGAGCGCCTGCATGGACGACGCCATCGGGATCGCGCGCCGCGCCCCCGGCGGCTACGCCGTGACGCTCGACGTTGACGCGCTCGACCCCGGCGACGCGCCCGGCTCAGGCACGGTCGTCCGCGGCGGCCTCACCTACCGCGAGGCGCACCTCGCGATGGAGAAGATCGCCGAGGCCGGCGGCATGATCTCCTTAGAGGTCGTCGAGATCAACACGGCCCTCGACATCAACAACCGCACGGCCGAACTCGGCGTCGAGCTGATCCTGTCGGCCCTCGGCAAGACGATTCTGTAAGAACGTAAATCGTGAATCGTAAATCGTAAATAGATCAGAAACTGGTATCCTCTATTTACGATTTACGATTCACGATTTACTGGTTTTAAGGAGTGGGTTTTGGGGAAACGGATCAGGCTGGGGGTTATTTTCGGGGGGCGTTCGGGCGAGCACGAGGTGTCGCTGCGGTCGGCGCGGGCCGTGATCGAGGCGGCCGACCCGGCGAAGTACGAGGTGATCCCGCTCGCCATCTCGAAGGAGGGCCGCTGGCTCTCGCCGGCCGACTCGACCGGGCTGCTCCCGCGCGAGACGGCCGTGCGCCTGCCGCGCGACGTGAACCAGAAGCGCGACGCGCTGACCATCGTCGGCGACACGGCGCACACGGGCCTCGTGTCGGTCGCGGGCGGCGGGAACAGCGGCCTGCCCGTCGACGTCGTCTTCCCCGTGCTGCACGGGACGTACGGCGAGGACGGGACGATCCAAGGTCTGCTTGAGATGGCCAACGTCCCTTACGTCGGCTGCGGCGTGCTCGCGTCGTCGTGCGGGATGGACAAGGTGGCGATGAAGCTGCTCTTCGAGCGCGCGGGCCTGCCCGTCTGCCGCTACACGTGGTTCCTGCGCACCGAGTGGGAGCGCGACGCGAACGCCGTCGGGCGGCGCGTGGCGAAGGAGATCGGCTTCCCGTGCTTCGTGAAGCCCGCGAACCTCGGCTCGTCGGTCGGCATCTCGCGCGCGGCCGACCGCCGCGCGCTCGCGGACGCCGTCAACCTCGCCGCGCGCTACGACCGCAAGATCATCGTCGAAGAAGGGCTGGACGCGCGCGAGATCGAGTGCGCCGTCCTCGGCAACGACGAGCCGGAGGCGAGCCTGCCCGGCGAGTACGTCGTCCACGACGAGCGCGGCGCGTTCCTCGACTACACGGAGAAGTACAGCAGCACGGGCCACGTCGAGTTCGTCACGCCCGCGCCCCTGCCGAAGGCAACGGCCGAGCGCGTCCGCAAGCTCGCCGTGCGGGCCTACAAGTCGCTCGACTGCGCGGGGCTGGCGCGCGTCGATTTCTTCCTGCGCCGCGACACGAAGGAGCTGCTCGTCAACGAGCTGAACACCATCCCGGGCCTGACCGACGTGTCCGGCTACCCGCAGATGTGGGCCGCCACCGGCCGCCCCTTCTCGGAAATCCTCGACCGCCTCGTCGAACTCGCCTTCGAGCGCCACCGCGACAAGTCGCGCAACGAGACAAGTCTCTAAAAGCCGTGAATCGTGAATCGTAAATCGTGAATCGATGAAGACAGTTCTTGTCGATTCACGATTTACGATTCACGATTCACGGCTTTTGGCATCTCCTCCCCGTTCCACTCGTACTGCGCCGCGACGATGAGGGGGAGCAGTTTTTTGTAGAAGCGGACGGAAAGATCGGTCAGTGCTGCACGGCCGCCTGCGCGAGCACGGCCAGCGCCACGTCCCGCACGATGGAGAGGAGCGTCAGCTCGACCGCCATCACCAGCGAGTCCGGCTCTTTGATCGTGAAGCTCTGTTCCTTGATGGGCACGGCTGTTTCGCCTCCGCGCGAAGGGTGGGCAGGGTTCGGGCGAGATTTAAAGCGACAGAGAGAGCGCGCGGGCGGGTTCGGAGTTTGCGCGCTCTTCCTACTTGTCACCTGTCACGGTTCACTCGTCTCGGCTCTTAGCTGTAGCGGGCGTAAACGGTCTTGACCTTTTCGAGGAAGTCGCGGCGGTCGAGGAAGTAGTGGAGCTTGACGGGCGCGTCGCCGCCCGACAGGTGCTCGATCAGTTGTTCGAGCACCTCGAACTGGTCGCCGCCCGTGACGCCGTGCGCTTCGAGCTGGCCCGTGTGGCGGAGCCGCCGCACCAACTCCTGCAAGGTGAGGCGGCCTTCGAGCGTGACGCCCCCGTGGGCGTGCGCGCGGCTGACGAGGTACTGGACGAGCAGCGCGCTCGCGTAGAGCGGCGGCGAGAGGAACAGGCGCGCGCCGTCGCGCTCCCAGCCCTCCGAGAGCCGCTGCGAGCGGCGCACGGCGCGCACGTTGTCGAACGCCGCGGCCCAGTCGGCCTTCGGCTCGGCGCGTTCGAGGTGGGCGCGCGTCACGCCGATGAGCCAGCCGTCGTCGGCGAAGTCGAGCGCGCGGCCGAGCGAGTCGAGCCACTGGAAGAAGACGGCGCGGCGCGTGGACTTCGCGTCGAAGACGAGGAACTGGTCGTCGGACTTCGGGAGCGACTTCGAGAGCGCGCGGCGCGGCGCGTCCGTGATCTTCGATCCTTCGACGCGGTGCAGGGTCAGGCGCGCGTGCCGCGTCTTGGCCGCGTCGCAGTAGGGGCAGCGCGGGTGCTTGTCTTGGCTGTCGAAGTAGGGGCGCGCGGGCGCGGGGGAAGTCAACTCCTCGGCCGCCGGCGCGTGGCGCTTCACTTCCGAGTAGGCCGTGCGCGGCGCGAGGCCGAGCTGCTTGGTGAAGAGGTCGAAGATGCAGGCGAGGCAGACCAGCCGCTCGTGCGTCGTGACCGTGCCCGGCGGGAACCCTGAGAAATCGACCTCGCGCTTTTTCGTCGAAGCTGCCATGCGTTTATTCTAACCGCGCCGCGCGCGCTTCAGACAGTTTCGGCGCGCGGCAAAACGGCGGCCGCGACTTGACAAAGAGGCTACCGCGCGACGCGCGACTGCGATGGGCGAAAGAGACGACGCGACGACCGAGGTGCTGCCCGACGGCGACGAGGCGCGTTCGCGCGCGGCCGAGGTCGTGCGCCGCGGGCGTCTGCTGGCCTTCCGCACGGACACGTTCTACGGCGTCGGGGCCGACCCGTTCAACCCGGCGGCCCTGCGGCGGATCGACGAGTTGAAGGGCCGGGAGGGGAAGCCGATCCTCGTCCTCGTGAGCGACCGCGCGTGGGCCGAGCGGCTGACGGAGTCGCGCGGCCCCGCGTTCGACTTTCTGGGCGAACGCTTCTGGCCGGGGCCGCTCACGCTCGTGCTCAGGGCCGACCCGCGACTGCCCGAGGAGTTGACGGCCGGGACGGGCACGGTCGGCGTGCGCTACCCGGCCGACGAAGCGGTCTGCCGCTTCGTCGAAGCGTGCGGCGGCGTGCTGACGGCGACGAGCGCGAACCGCGCGGGACGGCCGCCCGCCCGCTCGGCCGGAGAGGCGTTGGCGGCGTTTCCTGCCGGGCTTGATCTGATCGTTGACGCGGGCGAGACGGAGGCCGAGAAGCCTTCGACCGTCGTGGACATCAGCGGCGGCGCGGCGAGGCTCATCCGCGAGGGCGTGCTCGCGTGGAAAGAGATTCGGCACGCGCTCGCCGGGGCCGGTCTCGCGGCGGCGGAAGAAAGTTAGATCAATTTTCGGCTCGGCGGCGGGAAGGCGAGGCCCGCCGCCCTCACCTCTCCCACGTCACGCTCCGCATGAACCGCCAGTCGGCGCTCGGATCGACCTGAATGTTGCCGACCGACTTCTGCGCGACGGCGATGTTGTTCGGGTACCAGAGCGGCAGCGTCGGCATGTCGTGGCTGATGATCTCCTGCGCCCGCCGGTAGAGTTCCGCCGCGCGCGCGCGGTCGGCCGTGTTGACGGCCTCGCCGAGCAGCTTGTCCACCTCCGGGTTGCTGTAGCGGCTGCGGTTGAAGCGGTAGTTGCCCGCGCCCGTCAGGAAGGTGAAGAGGTCGCGCAGGAAGATCGGGTCTTGGTTGCCGCCCACCCAGCGGCCGATGGTCAGGTGGTACTGGCCGTTCACCAACTGCTCGCGCAGGGTGTTGTCTTCGAGCGTCTCGATGGAGACGGCGAGGCCCACGTCCTTCAGCGCGTTCTGGATGACGCCGGCCGACTGGCGCGCGATGATGTTCGTCGCCGATATCTTCATCACGATCAGATTCGTCGCGCGCGGCCGCGGGCCGTCGCCGTCCGGGTCTGTCAGGCCGGCCTCGTCTAACAACTGCTTGGCGCGCGCCGGGTCGAAGTTGTAGACCTGCCCCTGCGCGTAGGCCCACGACTCGGGCGGCACCATCGAGTGCGCGACGCGGGCCTGCCCGCGCAGCAGGTACTTGACGAGCACCTCGCGGTCGATGGCGTGGGCGACGGCGCGCCGCACGCGCGCGTCGTCGAGCGGCGCGGCCTGCGTGTTGATGCCGAGGTACTGGATGTTCCCGCCGGGCGACTGCGCGACCGTGATGTTCGGGGTGCGGCCGAGCGCGTAGACCGCGTCGGGCGAGAGGGCGGTGTTGAGGGCGAGGTGCGCGTGCCCGCTCAGCAGCTCGGCCTGCTGCGTGCCGGCGTCGAGGACGACCTGCACGCGGAGCTTCTTGATCGAAGGCGCGCCCTCCCAGTACTCCTCGTGGGCGGCCATGTCGACCGAACGCTCGCCCTTGTTCTGCGTGACGAACTTGAAGGGGCCGGTCCCGTCCGGGGCCTGCTCCACCGCGGCGAAGCTGCCTTCGGGGATGACGGCGACGGGCAGCAGGTTCGCGTAGAGTTCGAGCCACGGCTTCCGCAGGCGGAAGATGACGGTGCGCGCGTCCGGCGTCTCGACCGCCGTGATGAAGGGCTTCTTCTCCGCGCCCGTGCCCTCGAAGAACGAGGGCGACTTCGGGGACTTCGAGTCGGGCGCGAGCAGCGTCCCCATCGTGTACTTCACGTCGGCCGACGTGAGCGGCTTGCCGCTGTGGAACCTGACGCCGTCGCGCAGCTTGAAGGTGACGGAGAGTCCGTCGGGCGCGACCGTCGCGCTCTCGGCCAGCTCCGGCACGTAGTCGAGCTGCTCGTTCTTCCTCATCAGCGAGTTGTACATCAGCTGCCGGTAGCGCTCGCTCGCCGCGTCGCTCCCCAAGAGCGGGTGGATGGACTTCTGCTCGGCCTCCAACACCATCACGAAGGCGTCGCCCGCGCGCCGCCGGCACGAGGTTGAAAACAGAAGGCAGGAGGCGGACAGCAGGAGGCAGACGAGGGAGAAGCACCGGCGGCGCGACGCCGCGGCCCGACCGCCTTCCGCCTCCCGCCCTCGGCCTTTCGCCTGCTTCAAATCTTGCCTCCGTAGGTGTAGTTGAGTTTGCGGTTGAGGGCGGCGACCTCGTCCGAGATCGCGGCGAAGCGCGCGGGGTCGAAGGGGAGCGGGGGTTGCGCCAGCTCCTTGAAGGCCGCGATGCGGCGCAGGGAGGCGTCGATGCGATCCTCCGGGAGCACGCGGTCGCGGGCGGCTTGGAGGAGCGAGTCGTAGCCGCGGCGGATCAGTTCGGGGCGGGCGCAGATGAGCAGCATGTCTTCGCCGGCCTCGACGGCGAGCCTGACCGTCTCCTCGATCTCGTAGTGGCGCGCGATGGCCCCCATCTCAAGGTCGTCGGTGAGGACGAGGCCGTCGAAGCCGAGCTCTTCGCGCAGCAGCTTCGTGACGATCTGGTGGTTGATCGACGCGGGGATCAGGAGGCCGCCGGCCGTCCCCCGCCGGAGATCGACTTTGGGGAAGCCGCCGTGGCTGACCATCACGGCGCGCACCATGTTGTCCTCGCGCTGGAACAGCTCGATGTAGGGCGCGAGGTCTTGCGCGATCAGGTCTTCGTGCGAGAGCTGGATGATCGGCATCTCGTCGTGCGAATCGACCTCGCCCGCGCCGATGCCCGGGAAGTGCTTGGCGCAGCCCAGACAGCCCGTGCCTTGCAGGCCGCGCAAATAAACCATCGTGTAGCCGAGGACTTCGCCGGGCGAGCGGCCGAACGAGCGGGAGTAGAGGCCGTTCGAGAGCAGGTCGCGATCCTCCGTCATGATCGAGAGGACGGGGGCGAAGTTCATGTTGAAGCCGAGCAGCCGGAGGACTTCGCCGGTGATGCGGCCGAGCGTGCGCGCGGCGGCGAGGTCGCCGTGCTGGCGGATCGAGCGCGCGGCGGGCATCGGCGTGCAGATGCGCCGCAGCCGGTCGACCAAGCCGCCCTCCTGATCGACGCCGAAGAGCGGCTCGACTTCGGAGGACGCGCGCACCCCGTCGAGCAGGCCGCGCAGTTGCGGCGCGGAGGCGACGTTGCGGCCGAAGATGATGACGCCGCCGGGCCGCACGTACTCGACCAGCTCGCGCGTCTCCGCGTCGTACTCCGTGCCCGGCAGCCCGACGTAGAGGAGTTGCCCGATCTTCTGTTCCAGCGGTAGCGAGAGTATTTGGTCGAGCATCGTTTGATCAGTTTGCCGCGGGTGCGCAGAGAACACGAGGCGGCGGCGCGAGACGGCTCGGCGCGCGCGTGCCGGTTGAAGTTGAGGGGGCTGCGACGGTCGCCGGAGGGTTGGCGGCGCAAGTCTCCCGGCGGCGGGGGACGGCCGCGCCGTCCGCGTGCCGGGGGTTGAAGCGTTGGCTGCTCAAACGATTCGCTTGCGTACTTCGTTCAGGAGAGAACGTAATTCTTCGTGCGAGAGTTTTTCTAACTCAGCGGCGCGCAGGTCGTCAAGCACGCCCCGGTTGGCGGCGTCGAAGAGCGTGGCCTGCGCGGCCAGCGCGCGGCCGCGTGCGCGCCGC
>DATCVD010000803.1:0-3780 GCA_036567125.1 Pyrinomonadaceae bacterium
CGCGCCCTCCGGCGCGTCCCCGCGCCAGCTCGCGACGGGCGGGACGCGCTCCGACTCGTCCGCGCTCACGCGCGTCGGCTCGATCATGGGCACGCCGCTCTACATGTCGCCGGAGCAGTGCCGCGGCGAACGCTTGGACGCGCGCTCCGACATCTACTCCTTAGGCGTCATCGCCTACCAGATGCTCGCGGGCGAGACGCCGTTCGCGGGCGACATGGTCTCGGTCATGCGGCGGCACATTACGGATGAGCCGCCCAGCCTGAGCGTGCGGAACCGGAAGATCAAGCCGGGCGTCGAGCGCGCCGTGCTCTCGGCGCTGGCGAAGAAGCGCGAGGCGCGACCGGATTCGGCGACGGCCTTCGCCTCCGCCCTGCGCGCCCACTCGGCCGGCACGGGCACGCTCCTGCGCCGCGCCTTCGCGCTCTACAGCGAGCACTTCCCGCTCTTCCTGCGCCTGACCCTGCTCGCGCACGTGCCCGTCATCGTGACGACGGCGCTGGTGTTCACGACCGAGATCGCCGAATCGCGCGGCGCGTTCGGCCGCTACGGCGGCGTCGCGGCCGTAGCGCTCGCCAGCCTGCTCCACACGGTCGCGAGTTTCATCTCGACCTCGGTCATTTCGGGCGTCACGGCCGTGCTCGTCACGCAGTTGCAGCTCGCGCCGCTGCGGCCCGTCAGCCTCCGGCCCGCCTTCGCGGTGCTGCGCCGGCGGTGGCGTCCGTTCCTGCGCACGAGCGTCGGCGTCACGCTGCGCATGTTCGCCGGCATGATGCTGTGCCTCATCCCCGGCTTCTGGATGATGGTCAAGTACGCGCTCTACGCGCCGGTCGTGCTGCTCGAAGGGCTGTCGAAGAAGGAGGCGCGCGCGCGCGCCAACAACCTCTCGCGCCGCTCGCGCCGCTCGGTCGTCGCGCTGCTCCTCATCAACATGGCCCTGCCGCTCGTCATCGGCGTAGTCGTCGGCGGCCTGAACGTCAGCAGCAACGAGGGCGGCGGGGTCAACGTCTCGTCGGGCTCCGAACCCGGCGGCGTCAACGTCTCGACCAGCACGGGCAAGAGTGGCGTCCAGATCACGAGGACGGGCGACGAGACGAAAGCGGGCGAGACGAACGCGGCGAGCAGCGCGAGCGCCGAGGCGAGCAACACGAACGCCGAGGCGGGCGGCGCGAACGCGGCGAGCAACGCCGACGCCGCGAACGCGAACGCGACGCCGCAGCAGGGCGCGTCGGGCGGGTCGCAGGCCGGCAAGGCGGGCGCTGCGAAGGGCCGTGGCAGCAGGAAGACGAACCTCCGCACGAAGGCCGCGTCGCACGCGCTCTCGCTGCTCAACATCATCGTCGTGCCGCTCATCTCGATCACGACCGCGCTGCTCTACCTGCGCCTGCGCCACATGGGCGGCGAGACGATGCGCGACACGCTCGCGCAGTTCGAGGAGTTCGAGCCGCCGCGCACGCGCTGGCAGCAGCGGATGCGCGAGAGTCTAAGCGCGCGCAACACCGGCCAACGCCGCGTCACGCACAACACCGGCGGCTCGACGCACGGCTGACGTTTTAAGATCAACCGCCCGCGCACACGTCAAACCGCCGGCCCGCGCCGCCCGAAGGCGTTGGGATAACAAGATGAGATTGATCGCCTTCGCCGCCGCGATGCTGCTCGTCGCCGCCGCGCAAACTCGCGCGCGGCAGGGGCAGGTGAGCGGCAAGTTCACCTCCTACGTCGGCGGGCGCGCCATCGCGACCGAGAGCTACACGCTGACGAGCGCGGCGGACGGCACGCTGCGCGCCGAGGCCGAGGTCGGCCCCGAAGGCGGCGCGCGGCAGAGGCTCGTGACCGTCGCCTCGCGCGCCGGCCCCGCGAGCTTCGCGGCCGAGGTCGGCGGGCAGAAGATTTACGAGGCGCAATTCGCCGCCGGGACGATCAGGATTCAGCATCAGGGGCGTCAGCCCGGCGAGTCGCAGACGAAGGCCGACGTGGTTTTAGAAAATCTCGTCTGGCACCAGTTCCACTTCCTGCTCGCGCGCTACGATCACGCGCGCGGCGGCCGCCAGCCCTTCACGTTCTTCTCGCCCTCGAACGAGCGCGACTTCCAGATCGAAATCGAGCGCACGGGCGCGCCCGCCTTCGCCGTCGGCGGCCGGCAGTTGAAGATCGAGAGCTACCGCATGACGGCCGCCGGCCTCGCCTTCGAGATGTGGACGGACGAGCGGCGGACGCCGCTGCTGTTCCGCCTCGCCGCGCAGCAGCTCAAAGGCGTCCGCGAAGGCTTCGAGGAGCTGGAAAAGATCGCCCTCGCCGAGACAGCGCCCGCCGCGCCGCAACTCAAGACGCCCGACTACGTCACCCCGTCCTCGTTCACCGAGCGCGAGGCGACGGTCGGCGAGGGTACGCAGTGGCCTCTGCCCGCGACGCTCTCCGTGCCCGCCACGGCCGGGCCGCACCCGGCCGTCGTGCTCGTCCACGGGTCGGGGCCGAACGACCGCGACGAGACGGTCGGCGCGAGCAAGCCGTTCCGCGACATCGCGTGGGGCTTGGCCTCGCGCGGCGTCGCGGTGCTGCGCTACGACAAGCGCACGCGCGTCCACGGCGCGCGCATCAGTGCCTCGAAGGGGCCGTTCACGGTCAAGGACGAGACGGTCGACGACGCGCTCGCCGCGGCCGACCTGCTGCGCCGCACGCCGGGCATCGACGCCAAAAGAATCTTCGTCCTCGGCCACAGCCTCGGCGGCGGCCTGATTCCCCGCGTCGCGCAGCGCGACGCGGCCCTGCGCGGCTTCGTCATCCTCGCCGGCTACACGCGCGGCTTCCTCGACGAGGCGCTCAGGCAGTACGAGTACCTCTTCAACCTCGACGGCAGGCTGACGGAGCGCGAGCGCGAAGTGATCGAGCAGGCGCGCCGCGACGCCGCGCGCCTCAAGGAGTTGAAGCCGTCGGACGCCGCCGCGGGCGTGACGCTGCAAGGCGTCCCGGCCGCCTACTGGCTGGACTTGCGCGACTACTCGCCGGTGGCCGAGGCGCGCAAGCTCGACCGCCCCGTCCTCGTCCTTCAGGGCGAGCGCGACTACAACGTGACGCCGGACGCCTTCGCCGACTGGCGGCGCGCCCTCGCCGGCTCGAAGCGTGCCGCCTTCAAGAGCTACCCCAAACTCGATCACGCCTTCCTCGAAGGCGAAGGGCCGGCGAGCGACGCCGACTACCGGCAGCCCCGCAACGTCGCGCGTCAGGTCGTCGAAGACATCGCCGGCTGGATCAGGAAAAACTGACGGCCGCCAGCCGCCGGGCGCGGCCGGCGCGGACGGTCTGCGAGAGCGCGCCGCGCGCCGCGAAAAAGTTTCCCGCCCGCGCCCTTTGTGTGGTAGAACGTGCGCCGCGGCCGCGCGCAAGTCCCACACGGCTACACCCATCTCCAACGGTAGCCTCGCGCGTCGCACGCCGCGCAACCGGCACGCGCCCGCAACAGCGCGCCCCCCTGCGGACGCCCCTTGAAACCTGCGAACCTTTCGCGCCGCCGCTTGAACCCGGCGCGCCTTTCGCACCACTCCGCCGACCGACGAGGAACCGATGAACCAAGAACCAGCGACCGGCAAGTCCCACTCCCCCGCGGGCCGCGCGCCGTCCCCGCGCCGCCGAGTCAAACTCTTCGCCGCCCGATTCGTCTCGATCCTTTGCGCGACGCTGGCCCTCGCGCTCGTCGCCGCGCAGGGCACGCCCGCGACTCAGGACGAACCCGAGCAGACCGAGGCCGCGACTCCGACGCCTGCGCCGCCCGCGAGGCAGCCGCCC
>DATCVD010000804.1:0-3472 GCA_036567125.1 Pyrinomonadaceae bacterium
GCCGGGTCGCCCGCCGAGGCCAACGACCGCCGCAACGCGCGCGGCTGGCACGGCGGCGACTTCCGCGGCGTCATCGACCGCCTGCCTTACCTGAAAGAACTCGGCGTCACCGCCGTCTGGCTCAACCCGTGGTACGACAACTGGGACGGCGTCAACCGCTGCGACCGCCCGTGGTGCCCGAACACCTACTACCACGGCTACCACGCCGTCGATTACTACGCGGTCGAGAACCGCTTCGGCACGCTCGACACGCTGCGCGAGCTGGTCTCGAAGGCCCACGCCCACGGCATCAAGGTCATACAGGATCAGGTCGCCAACCACGTCGGCTCGCAGCACCCGTGGGTGAGCGATCCGCCGCTCGACAACTGGTTCCACGGCACGCGGGAGCGGCACGTCGGCAACCCGTTCCGCGGCGACCTGCTGCTCTCGCCGCACGCCGCCGAGGCCGCGCGCCGCCCGACGCTCGACGGCTGGTTCTCCGACGATCTGCCCGACATGAATCAGGAAGAGCCGGAGGTGGCGCGCTACGAGATTCAGAACGCGCTCTGGTGGGTCGGCGCGACGGGCATCGACGGAATCCGGCAGGACACCGTCCAGTACATGCCCCGCTTCTTCATCCGCGATCTCGCACTCGCCCTGCGCCGCGAGTACCCGCGCCTCTGGATGGTCGGCGAGGTCTTCGACCGCGATCCGATTCACACCTCGTTCTTCGCCGGCGGCCGCGCGGGCTGGGACGGCGTCGACACGGGACTCGACTCGGTCTTCGACTTCCCCACGTGGCAAACCTCGCTCGACGTGTTCTCGCACAGGGCCGGCCCGGACGGGAAGCCGACGCCGGCCGCGGCCCTCCGCTTCATGCTCCGCAACGACGCGCTCTACCCCGACGCGTCGCGCCTCACCACGATGGCGAGCAACCACGACGTGCGCCGCACCGCCTCGCTCCCCGGCATGACGCTCGAAGGCGCGATGCTCCACACCGCTTTCATACTTTCGATCCGCGGCACGCCGCAGCTCTACTACGGCGACGAAATCTTCATGGAGGGAGGCGAAGACCCCGACAACCGCCGCGACTTCCCCGGCGGCTGGCCCGCCGATCCGCGCAACGCCTTCACGCGCGAGGGCCGCAGCGAGCGCGAACAGAGGATGTTCGAGTGGACGCGCGACTGGATACGTCTGCGCCGCGAGCACGCGAGCGTCCGCCGCGGCCGCCTCGTCGATCTCTACTTCGACGAAGACGCCTACGCCTTCGCGCGGCAGGCCGACGCCGAGATCGTCATCGTCGCCTTCAACCGCGCCGCCGCGCCGAAGAAGATCACCGCCCCGGCCAACTTCATCGGGACGCCCGACGGCTCGCGCCTCGCGCCGCTCGTCGGGCCGCGGGCCTCCGGGGCGGTCATCGGCGGCACGATCTCTTTCGACGTGCCAGCGCGCTCGGCCGTGGCGTTCGAGGTCTTCCGGCCCGCGCCCGAGTGAGGCGCGGGCCGCCCGCAAAAATTTTGACAAGGCGGCGGTCGTGCCGTTAATCTTCGGCCATTCCGTCAACTGAAGAGGCCCTTGACTGTGAGCTTCCCGCGCGCGAGCGGCGTCCTGCTGCACCCGACGAGTTTGCCCGGCCCGCTAGGCGTCGGCGATCTGGGCCGCGAGGCGCGCCGCTTCGCGGACTTCCTCGCGGACGCCGGCCAGACGCTCTGGCAGGTGCTCCCGCTCGGCCCCACCGGCTACGCCGATTCGCCCTACCAATCCTTCTCCGCGCACGCCGGCAACGCCCTGCTCGTCAGCCCCGACCTGCTCGTCGAAGACGGCCTGCTCGACAAAGCCGACCTCGAACCCGCCCCGCAGTTCGACCCCGACCGCGCCGACTACGGCGCGGCCATCGAGTTCAAGGGCCGGCTGCACGCGCGCGCCTTCGAGAACTTCCGCGGCGGCCGCGGCGCGGCGCTGCGCGCCGACTTCGACGAGTTCCGCGAACGCGAGGCGGGCTGGCTCGAAGACTACGCGCTCTTCCGCGCGCTCAAGTCGGAACGCGGCGAGGTCAGTTGGGCGGAGTGGGAGCGGTCGCTCGTCCGCCGCGAGCCGGGGGCGTTGGCCGCCGCGCGCGAACGTCTGAGGGACAGGATCGAGGCGCAGCGGTTCCGCCAGTTCCTCTTCTTCCGCCAGTGGCGCGCCTTGCGCGCCTACTGCCGCGAGCGCGGGATTAAGATCGTCGGCGACATCCCGATCTTCGTCGCGCACGACTCGTCGGACGTGTGGGCGCGGCCCGACCTCTTCAAGCTCGACGAGCGCGGCCGCCCGCGCGTCGTCGCCGGGGTCCCGCCCGACTACTTCAGCCGCACCGGCCAACTCTGGGGCAACCCGCTCTACGAGTGGGACGCGCACCTCGCCGAAGGTTTCGCGTGGTGGATCGAGCGCTTCCGCGGCACGCTCAAGGTCGTCGACATCCTCCGCGTCGATCACTTCCGCGGCTTCGCCGCCGCGTGGGAGATTCCGGCCGGCGACAAGACGGCCGAGCGCGGCAGCTGGGTCGGTGCGCCGGGCCGCCAACTCTTCGGCGCCGTCCGCGAGGCGCTCGGAGAACTCCCGATCATCGCCGAAGACCTCGGCGTCATCACGCCCGACGTCGAGGAGCTGCGCGACCGCTTCGGCTTCCCCTCGATGCGGATCATGCAGTTCGGCTTCAACGAGCCGCCGCACCTGCCGCACAACTACGCGCGCAACATGTGCGTCTACACGGGGACGCACGACAACGACACGACCGCCGGCTGGTTCAACTCCGAGGCCGGGGTCGGCTCGACCCGCACGGGCGAGCAGATCGAGCGGGAACGACGCAGCGCGCTCGACTACCTCGCCTCCGACGGACGAGAGATCAACTGGGACTTCATCCGCGCCGTCTTCGCGTCGGTCGCCGACACCGCCATCGTCCCCGCGCAGGACATCCTCGGCCTCGGCTCCGAGGCGCGCATGAACCTCCCCGCCACGACCTCCGGCAACTGGGCTTGGCGCTTCCGCGCGGGCGCGCTCACCCGCGAGCACGCCGCGCGGCTGAGGCATTTCTCCGAGCTTTACGAGCGCAACGTCGCCGCCGCGCCGCCCCGTGCGGGGTCAGTGCCGGAAGGGGACTGAGCGGCGCGCGCGGCCGCGCGGGCGCGCCGGCTTCGGCGTCGGGCCGGGACTTCGAATCTCAACTACTTCTGAGATTTCAATCTCAAGTCCCGGTCGGCCGCGCCCCCGCTTTCGCGCGATCTTGCTCCGCCGCTGCGAGCCGCTCCCCGCTCATCGGGCGGCGGAGCGGCTCGAAGCCCCACAACATGCACACGCACAGCAACCGACCGGCCGCGCGCCTGCCACTCGCCTCGCTCCTGCTCGCCGCGCTCTGCGCCGCCGCCGCCGCGCAGACGCCGCGGGTGACGAAGGTCGAGCCGCCGAACTGGTGGGCCAACCACTCGATCAACCCCGTGCGCCTGCTCCTGCGCGG
>DATCVD010000805.1:0-4637 GCA_036567125.1 Pyrinomonadaceae bacterium
CGGCCCGCGCGCGCGGGCGGCGGCGACTGGAAGCCGGTCGATCCGGCGCACCTCTCGACGAAGTCGCCGGTGGTCGAGCGCGACGCCGACGCCGAGGCGATCTTCTGGGAGGTGCGCGTCGCCGACGAGATGAGCGGCAGCCAGCCGCGCACCGTGCTGACGCACTACCTCCGCATCAAGATTTTCACCGAGCGCGGGCGGGAGTCGCACAGCAAGATCGAGATCCCGTTCGGCAAGATCTTCGGCCGCGAGTTCAAGATTCAGGACATCGCGGCGCGCACCGTCAAGGCCGACGGCACGATCGTCGAGCTGAAGAAGGAGGACATCTTCGAGCGCACGGTGCAGCGGGCGAGCGGGATCAAGCTCAACGTGAAGTCGTTCGCCATGCCGGGGGTCGAGCCGGGCGCGATCATCGAGTACCGCTGGCGCGAGGTGCGCGGCGACACGATCAGCTTCTACGACCGGCTCGAACTCTCGCGCGACATCCCCGTCCGCCTCGTCAAGTACTACGTCAAGCCGCTCTCGCTGCCGGGGTTCGAGTACGGCATGCGCGTCCAGATGTTCCACGGGGAGAACACGCCGTTCGTCAAGGAGAAGGACGGCTTCTACAGCACGACGATGTCGAACGTCCCGGCCTTCCGCGAGGAGCCGCTCATGCCGCCGCAGTATCAGGTGCGCCCGTGGATGCTCGTCTACTACTCGCGCGAGCACAAGCTGGAGCCGGCGCGCTTCTGGAAGGAGTACGGCAAGGAGATTTACGAGTCGAGCAAGCAGGCCATGAAGGTCTCCGACGAGGTGAAGAAGGCGGCCGCCGAGGCCGTCGGCGACGCCGCCGACGCGGAGGCGAAGCTGCGCCGCATCTTCGAGTTCTGCCGCACCAAGATCAGGAACGTCAACGACGACGCCTCCGGCATGACGAGCGAGGAGCGCGCCAAGTGGAAGAACAACAAGACGCCCGCCGACACGCTCAAGCGCGGCGCGGGCACGGGCTACGACATCGACATGCTCTTCGCCGCCATGGCTAACGCCGCCGGCTTCGACGCGCGCGTCGCCCGCCTCGCCGACCGCAGCGACATCTTCTTCGACGCCAGCTTCGCCGACGACTACTTCATCAACGCCTACGACATCGCCGTCCGCGTCGGCGACCAGTGGCGCTTCTACGACCCGGCGAGCACCTTCGTCCCCTTCGGCATGCTGCGCTGGCAGGAGGAGGCTTCGGACGCGCTCATCTCCGACCCGAAGGAGGGCTTCTTCGTCAAGACGCCCCTCTCGCCGCCGCAGAAGTCGCTGGAGCGGCGCGTCGCCAAGCTCAAGCTCTCCGAGGACGGCACGCTCGAAGGCGAGGTGCGCGTCGAGTACACGGGCCACCCGGCCAACGAGTGGAAGGAGTACAACGACGACGACTCGCCGCAGCAGCGCGAGGAGACCTTGCGCAACTCGCTCAAGGCGCGGCTGAGCACGGCCGAGGCGGCCGACATCCGCATCGAGAACGTCACCGACCCGGTCAAGCCGTTCGCCTACGCCTACCGCGTGCGCGTCCCCGGCTACGCGCAGCGGACGGGCAAGCGCCTGTTCCTCCAGCCGGCCTTCTTCCAGCACGGCGTCAAGCCGCTGTTCTCCGCCGCCGAGCGGCGCAACCACATCTACTTCCGCTACCCGTGGTCGGAGGACGACACGGTCGAGATCACGCTGCCCGAGGGCTTCGCGCTCGACAACGCCGACGCGCCGCAGCCCTTCCAGTCGGGCCAGATCAGCGGCTACAACGTCAAGATCGCCGTGACGACCGACGGGCGCGCGCTCATCTACCGCCGCACGTTCTTCTTCGGCGGCGGCGGCTCCGGGCTGCTCTTCCCGACCACCTCGTACGCCGGCCTCAAGACGCTCTTCGACGAGCTGCACAAGCGCGACAACCACACCATCACGCTCAAGCAGGGCGCGGCCACCGCCTCCGCCACGGGCAACCAGTGAGAAGAAGCCGTTAGCTATTAGCCGTTAGCTGTTAGCTCTTAGCAGGAAGAAAACAGCTTTCGCGGCGGGCTTTCGCTTTCAGTTTTTGAATTCGCTAACAGCTAACAGCTAACGGCTAACGGCTAACGGCTAACGGCTGACAGCTCTTGAGGTTTTGAAGTAATGACGCAATACCGACGCATCACGCTCTGCTGCCTGCTCGTCGCGCTCTCGGCCGTGACGGCCGCCGCGCGCGGCGACGAAGCGCCCGCGTGGCTCACGCGCGCCGCCGCCGCACAGGCCCCCGCCTACCCGAAGGAGGTGCTCGGCGTCGTCCTTCACCACGAACAGCAGTTGACCGTCAACTCGGACGGCCGCCTCACGACCGTCACGACCTACGCCGTGCGGGTGCTGACGCGCGAGGGGCGCTACCTCGCGCACGCCTTCGTCCCCTACGCCACCGACACGGGCCGCGTGCGCGAGCTGCGCGCGTGGCTCATCCGCCCCGGCGCGCAGGCCAAGTATTACGGCAAGGACGAGACGCTCGACTTGGCCGCCGCCGACAACGACGTTTACAACGAGGCGCGCGTCAAGCACGTCAACGCGGCCGACGAGGCCGACGCCGGGGCGGTCTTCGGCTACCAGTGGACGACCGAGGAGCGCGCGCTGTTCCCGCAGGCCGACTGGTGGTTCCAGTCCGGGCTGCCCGTCCTCTCGTCGCGCCTGACGCTCACCCTCCCGCAGGGCTGGACGGCGTCGGGCCACGTCTTCAACCACGCGGGCAAGCTCGACCCCGTCGTCGCGGGTTCGACCTACACTTGGGAGATGCGCAACCTCCCGCCCATCGAGCGCGAGGTGGCCGGCCCCGGCATCCGCAGCCTCGCGCCGTGGCTCGCCGTCAGCTACGCGCCGCCCGCGAACGGCCCCGTCACCGTCATGGGCGCGCGCGGCTTCGCCAACTGGACTGACGTGTCGCGCTGGTACACGGAACTGTCGGACGCGCCGTCCAAAGCGGACGAGGCCGTCGCCGCCAAGGCGCGCGAGCTGACGGCCGGCGCGCGCACGGAGCTCGACAAGATTCGCGCCATCGGCCGCTACGTGCAGGAGTTGCAGTACATCTCGATCCAGATCGGCGTCGGCCGCTACCGCCCGCACGCCGCCGCCGAGGTCTTCGCCAAGCGTTACGGCGACTGCAAGGACAAGGCGATCCTGATGCGCGCGATGCTGAAGGTCGTCGGCATCGACGCCTACCCCGTGCTGATCTACTCCGGCGATCCCACCTACGTCCGCGCCGAGTGGGCCAGCCCGACGCAGTTCAACCACTGCATCATCGCCATCAAGGTCGGCGCGGAGACGCAGGCCGCGTCCGTCGTCGAGCACCAAGGCTTGGGCCGCCTGCTCATCTTCGACGCGACGGACGACGACACGCCCGTCGGCGACCTGCCCGACCACGAGCAGAACTCGCTCGCCCTCGTCGCGGCCGGCGAGGCGGGCGCGCTCCTGCGCATGCCCTCGACGCCCCCCGAGGCCAACCGCTTGGAGCGCACGGCCGAGGTGACGCTCCTGCCCAACGGCTCGATCACGGCCGCGCTGCGCCAGCACTCGACGGGGCAGGCGGCGGTCGACGAGCGGCGGGCCTTCCGCAAGCTCGCGCGGCCCGACTACGCGCGCGTCATTCAGGAGTGGATCACGCGCGGCGCGACGGGCGCGCAGGTGACGAAGGTTCAGCCGACCGACGACCACGCGGCCGGGCGCTTCTCCCTAGACGTTGACTTCAGCGTCGACCGCTACGGCCAGCTGATGCAGGAGCGCCTGCTCGTCTTCAAGCCGGCCGTCGTCTCGCGCCGCGAGTCGCTCGCGCTCACCAACCGCGAGCGCAAGCACCCGGTCGTGCTCGACGCCTCGGCCTACACCGAGACCGTCAAGATCAAGCTGCCCGACGGCTTCGACGTCGACGAGCTGCCCGACCCCGTCAAGCTCGACGCGCCCTTCGGCTCCTACTCGACCAGCTACGAGGTCAAGGACGGCCAGCTCCACTTCACCCGCGCCTTCACCCAGCGCGCCTCGACCATCCCGCCCGACGGCTACCCCCAAGTGCGCTCCTTCTTCGAGCGCATCCGCGCCGCCGAGCAGTCGCCCGTCGTGCTGGCGAAGAAGTAGCGCGGCGCGGCAGCTCGCCAGCGCCGCCGGAGTGGCACGAGACGGGCGGGGCGGATCGTTTGAAACGATCCGCCCCGCCCGTCCTGATCTGCGCGCCGGACGACGGCCCGACGCGTGGGCCGGCTAGAGGCTTTGCGGGACGCTGAGGCCGGGGAGCGTGTTGCGGGCGGCGAAGTGTTTGAGGAGCGCGTCGGCGAAGACGCGGTGGCCCTCGTGGTTCGGGTGGATCAGCTCGCCGAACAGTTTTTTGGTGTGCGGGTGGTTGGCCTCGGTGAGTTCGGGGATGTCGAGGTAATCGACGCCGTGCACCTGCGTGGCGGAGCGCAGCAGGTCGCGGTGGCCGCGGATGCGCGCCGCCTCCGGCGGGTTCGTGACGGCGTCGCGGTAGACCGTGCCGACGACGAGGGCGCGCGCGCCGCGGTCGCGCGCCAGCCGCGCGATCTCGATCACGTTCGAGACGAACTCGCCTTCGGGAACGCGCGGCGTCCGCGGCGGCGGTTGCGACGACTGCTGCTGCTGCTGCTGTTCGG
>DATCVD010000806.1:0-2342 GCA_036567125.1 Pyrinomonadaceae bacterium
GCAGGCACGCGCCGGCCCGGCCGCCCGAAGACGCCGCGCACAGGCCCGACGCACAGGCGTCGCCCGAAGAAGCAACGCCCCTTCGGCAGAGTCAGGCGAGCGACGAGTCGCGGGCCGACGCTCGGCCCGCGACTCACACGGCTCGTCAGCCCGCGACTCGCGAGGTTGAGACGCGCGAAGTCGATCTGGACGGCGACGGCGCGATCAGCGATTTCGAGGCCGGCTACAGCGCCGCCCTGCGATACGGAAGCCGCGAGGCCGAGCGGCGCGGATCGGCCCCCGGCCTGTCTCATGCTTCGGGCGCACGCCCCGCCATCGACGAGGAGTCGCTGCGCCGACGCGCGATAGAGTTGCGGACAAAAGCGCGGCAGGGCCGCCCGGCCGACGACACACCATAAAGCAGAAGACGACGACGCGCCGCGCCCGGCGCGCCGTGAGCGTCCGAGCCGGCCGGTCAACTTCGGCCGGCTGCGGGAGAGGTCTGTCTAAATTTCGCGAGGTTCGGCACGGCGACCCGTCGTGACCGGGCCGGCGAAAACGTAAGGAGGCCGAGTCGCATGAGCAGTCGTCTGTTAATCACGCCGTTCGCGAGTCATTGTCTCTTGGTGACTCTCGCGCTGTTGTCCGCCGCGCCGGCCGCTTCGGGGCAAGCCGCGACTGACGGCGCGGCCCCGAAGCAGTCGCCGGACGCGAGGCGGATACTTCAGGAGTCGGCGGACGCGTGCCGGCGCGTCACGACTATCGAGTATGAGGAAGTGCAGGAGCCTAAGGCCGCCGGCGGCCACGAGCACCAACTGCGCGCCACCGTCCGGCAGGCGCGGGCGGCAGTCGCGCGCGGGGGCTTCCTGCCCGGAAAATTTTCGGTCGCGGGCTCGGTCATTCACCGCGACTCCGCGCCCGCGAGGTTCGCCTACTCTTACGACGGCAAGGTGCTGCGCGTCCTCGACAGCGCGGAGAAGGTGGTGAAGGTCGTCAGGTCGCCGTCCGCCTACGTCGCCGGGGGTCTGCTCGGCGCGGCCGGCATGATCGGCGTGATTCAGTTCACCGATGATCAGCCGTTCAAAGAGATCATCGAGCGGGCCGAGCGCATCGAGCACGAGGGCACGAGGAGCGTCCACGGGGTCGAGTGTCACGTCATCGCCGTCACCTCGACGGCCGAGCACCCGTCGTTCGGCAAGAGGCCGTTCGTGACGCGTTGGCTCATCGGCGTGGCCGACAAGTTGCCGCGCGGCAGGGAGTACGGCGCGGCGCGCAACACCGTCCGCGTCGTGCGCGTGAACGGGCCGCTCGCGGAGTCGGCCTTCGTCTTCCGGCCGCAGCGGGGCTTCGGCGAGCGGCTGGTCAGCGGCGTCGAGCCGAAGCGCAAAGGTCTGCTGCCCGCCGGCACGCTCGCGCCCGACTGGCGGCTGCCGGACGCGCAGGGGCGCGAGCACTCGCTCTCGGACTACCGGGGTAAGTTGGTGCTGCTCGACTTCTGGGGCACTTGGTGCGTGCCGTGCCGCCTCACGATGCCGGGCGTCCAGAGCATCCACGAGCGGTTCGGGGGGCGGGGCGTGGCCGTGCTCGGCGTCGCCATCGGCGGCGACGAGGCGGGCGACCCGGCGGCCTACATGCAGGCCCACCGCTTCACCTACGGGCTGCTGCTCAAAGGCGACGAGGTGGCCGGGCTGTATAACGTCGCGGTGCTGCCGAGCCTCTACCTCGTCGGCGACGACGGGCGGATCATTCACGCCGAGTACGGCTACAGGGAGGGGGCCAAGGACGAGTTGACCCGCATCATCGAAGGCTACCTGAAGGCGCGCGGGCGGTGAGTCCGGGGCGCCCGTCCGGCGGGAGCCGACGCCTGCGGCTGGGCGCGCCACGCGCCGGACGAGGAGGAGAGTGCTAGTTTGAAGTTTTGTTCGGGAGTGAACGCGGAAGTTTATTTGCCGGCCCCCGCGCCGCTGTCAGCAGTTTCGGCTGCGGTCGGGCCGACGGAGAATCGGCGCGGGCGCTGTCGCCCGCGCCGTGTTTCGGGAACCCCGCCGGCCGGGGGCGCGTGATAGCGTGCGGCCGCGCGCGACGCCCCTTGAGGCGGAAGGTTCGGGCTTGACAAGCGCCACCGCCCGCGCTACGTAGGCAAGAGAAATCGGCCGCGCGACAAACACCGGAGAAGGAGAGACGCCCGTGAAGACCCCGCCCCTGCTGCTGCCCCTGCTCATCATCGTCCTCTCGTGCGCGCACGCGTCGGCGCAGCGCCGCTTCAACGAGCCGCTCCCGCCCAAGACCGAGCTGGAAGCCTTACAACTCGAAGCGGGGGCCGTCATCGTCCGCGGCTCGCAGCGCGTCGGCGGCGTGCGCGC